>CALDNV010000253.1:0-7689 GCA_937914605.1 uncultured Neisseria sp. | reverse complement strand
TACTGTCTGCGGCTTCGTCGCCTTGTCCTGATTTAAAGTTAATCCACTATACCGACGGAGCAGAAGCTGTTTTCAGACGACCTTTTTTGAATTTACCTGTTGCAGCATTTCCAACATTTCTCTCCTTCTCCCGTTTATCCGTTTTGCAATATTCTGATAATAAAAAACTAATTTCCCCTCAGCCGAAAACCTTATTTTGCAACGCGCGGTTCGCGTATAAATCACTTGACCGATTACATCGTATTACGTAAAGTATGCGGCATTCTTTTGAATTGGTATTACCAATTTATTTGGTAATTACTCTCAGATTAAGGTTCGGTATCTCTCCCGCATCCGACATCATGATAAAAATTGATAAACAACGCCGATTTAAGGATTCACCATGGCACTATTCCTCAGCATTTTTCCCATCATCCTGCTGATTTGGCTGATGGTTAAGAAAAACAGTATGCCTTCCTACATCGCGCTGCCAATTACCGCCGCGCTGATTTACGCCATCAAGCTGTTTTATTTCAAAGACGACGCTATGCTGCTCAACGCAACCGCAGCGTCCGGCCTGGTTTCCACACTGACGCCGATTACCGTGATTTTCGGTGCGATCATGTTCAACCGTATGATGGAAACCACCGGCTGTATCGACATTATCCGCAAATGGCTGGCGACCATCAGCCCGAATCCTGTGGCGCAGCTGATGATTATCGGCTGGTCGTTCGCCTTTATGATTGAGGGTGCATCCGGCTTCGGTACGCCTGCTGCGATTGCCGCCCCGATTCTGATGAGTCTGGGTTTCAACCCGTTGAAAGTGGCGATTTTTACGCTGGTTATGAACTCCGTACCGGTATCTTTCGGCGCGGTGGGTACACCGACTTGGTTCGGTTTTGCGCCATTAAACCTGAGTCCCGAAAACATCTTGGCTATCGGCAGACAAACCGGCGTGATGCACTTCTTCGCAGGCTTCGTCATCCCCGTCATCGGCTTGAGCTTCATCGTGCCTTGGTCTGAAATCCGTAAAAACTTAGGCTTCATCGGCATTGCCGTCTTCTCTTGTACCATTCCTTATGTCGCCTTGGCGATGGTCAACGAAGAATTCCCGTCACTCGTTGCCGGCGCAATCGGTCTGATGGTGTCTGTATTCGCAGCCAACCACGGCTGGGGTTTGAGCAAAGACCATCCGAAAGACCCGAATGCCGAAAAAGTACCTTTCGCCCAAGTCGCCAAAGCACTTGCCCCTCTGGGTATGCTTATCGGTATGCTGGTGGTTACCCGTATCAAACAGCTCGGCATTAAAGGCCTACTGACCAGCAAAGAAGAATGGTTCAGCTTCCAACTGCCGTTTGATTTGAGCAAAATCACCGTCAGCGACTCTTTGACCATTACCTTCGGCAACATTTTCGGACAAGGCGTCAACGCGTCCTACCAAACCCTCTACGTTCCCGCATGGATTCCGTTTGTCTTTACCGTTTGGATTTGTATCCTGCTTTATAAAACCAAATTCAAAGACGCCTGGACTTTCTACGCTGCAACGTTCAACCAAACCAAAAAACCGCTGCTTGCCTTGATGGGCGCGCTGATTATGGTTCAACTGATGATGGTTGGCGGCGACGACTCCATGGTGAAAATCATCGGTAAAGAGTTTGCCGCGATGGCAGGCGAACACTGGGTTTACTTCTCCCCTTACCTTGGCGCTATCGGTGCATTCTTCTCCGGTTCGAACACCGTATCCAACCTGACATTCGGCCCGATTCAGCAACAAATCGCCCTTGATACCGGCCTGTCCGTGACCCTCATCCTCGCCCTGCAATCCGTCGGTGGCGCAATGGGCAACATGGTCTGCATCAACAACATCATCGCCGTATGTACCGTACTGGACGTGAAAAACGCCGAAGGTGCGATTATCAAGAAAACCGTCATCCCCATGGCGATTTACGGTGTGATTGCTGTCGCCATAGCAATTATTTTCTTCCCTCTAAGGTAAGAACCTTGTAACGCAAAAGGTCGTCTGAAAATGTTCAGACGACCTTTTTTATGAAGCAAACAATTCAGACTCACCTAGTCAATACTCCCCTTCCCTACCATCATATAGTGGATTAAATTTAAATCAGGACAAGGCAACGAAGCCGCAGACAGTACAGATAGTACGGAACCGATTCACTTGGTGCTTCAACACCTTAGAGAATCGTTCTCTTTGAGCTAAGGCGAGGCAACACCGTCCTGGTTTAAAGTTAAGCCACTATAAAAAATGCAGATAAAAAAACGGGCCGCCAAACGGCGACCCTAAGAAACTCTTGCAGCTGGGAGTAATAGCAAGAGATTACGACACTTTAACCTGGTTTATGCCGGAGAAACGACGCATCAGCTCTGGAATGGCTTCGGCATTCGAAGCAACAGTGATGCCCATTTTCCGCATTTGGTAGATAGTCTCGATGGTGCTTTCAGGCGCATAGCCGTGGCATGCACCGAGATTGACAATAATATGAAGATTATCGCTGTACCAAGACAATTGCTTGGCCGTATTGGCGACAGTTTCTTCGATGGCCAATCCGCCAATAATGACAGTATCGGCTTTTTGTTCGTGCAGCCATTCCAACAGACCTGTGCTGTTTGCCTCATTGGCTTCATGAAAACAAGCACCGTGAACATGTTTACCGCTTAATTCGAGCGCATGATCGTAATCTGCCGGAGAGGGCAAACCTTGGAGCAGATGCGTCCCGCGACAACCTCCAGCGCATTGGCTGAAAAAACCGGACGGTCGACCAAACATGACACCGTTGCGATTGACGACGGTCGCACAAATGCTCTCCGGATCAATGCTCACATTCTCAATTAAAACCCTTTTATCTGCCAACGCTGCCTGGCGGTTAAGTTCATTAACCATATTTTCCGGACGCAACAAAAAATGGGTTGCATTAGCAGCCATACAGGTAAAGCGAAATTGCGGTTGGATGTCGATTGCAACGGTAGTCATAGGATATGGCTCTCTATATTTAATTCTGCAAACAGAATCAGGATTGCTCCGTTCAATCACTGACCAGACAAATGGTTTAATTTAACGATAATCGGTGTATTTATGATGAACGGTATAATATCAGGATAATCGTTGTATAGCTAGTAAATATTTTAAGATTTGTAACAATACTCGCAGTAAATATAATTTTTGTTGTATTTAAGGTTAACACTCTAATCAATTATCATTTTTAAGCGATTATTTTTATTCATTAATTTTTTATTAATTCCATGATTCCCCTGTATTTTCAAAATACGGGACACCATGAATAAAACTGTTGTTTAAAAGAAAAATATGCCTCTAGAAAGCGAAAAATTGTTGGCAATATCCCTATCGCAAGCTGATTTTTCTCCCCAATGGCAAAAATAAACGGTACAAAAACCTTGCCATACCAACCGCCACAGCCCCAAACAAATAAAACGTGCAACACAGTCCCTAGGAATTTCTACAAAAAAAGGCTACCTGAAGATTCAGGTAGCCTTTTTTTGCGCAGCACCTTATTTCAACGTCGCCTTCGCCGCTTCCCGTTGCAAATGCCGCTGCATATAGCCGGCAAACGGTTCAGCGTTCGGCAGCACTTGGGCGCGGAACATGCCCCAGCTCAAGAGAGCGGTCAAGTATATATCGAGTGCGCTAAAATATTGTCCCACGGCGTATTCGCGGCCGTCGGACAGCAGGGTTTGCAGGGTATGCAGCGCGGTATCGAAATCGCCGTAGCCGAGGGAACGGCGCCATTCCTCGCTCTGCGGCACCTGACGCCAGCGGTCGAGAATAGCGTATTCGAGCTGAGAACCAAACGACAGCCAGCGGTAGTATTGCCCGCGCTCCGGAGTACCCACAGCCGGGATCAGCCGTTTTTCGGGGAAAAGCTCGGCCAGATAGGTGAGAATGGCGGGCAATTCGGTAATCACTTGCCCAGCATGTTTGATAGCAGGTACTTTGCCCATCGGGTTGATGGCTAGATAGTCCGCCTCTTTGAGCTGCGGGTAATCCAGCACCACGTTGTCGTAATCCGCGCCGCATTCGGTCAGCATCCAGCGTACATTGGTGCCGCGTGAAGGATTTGCAGTATAGAGGGTGATTTTGCTCATGATGTTTCCTTGTCCAATTGTGGGTGAGGTGTTTGCAGGCTGTCTAAAACCCAGTCAGGATACCTCATGGCTGTGTCAGTTTCTGTCAGCAGCATGGTCTTGGTCAAACCGCATCGCACTAGCGGCTCAAATCAAACGCGCTCAAATCCAGCCCTTCATGCTGCCGCCAGCGTTGCAGCAGCAGGCGGTGCGGCATGGGATAGGCTGCGCCGGTTTGAATTTGCGCGATGCGGTCGCAACGAAAATGGCGGAATGCCTGCCGCAAGGTGCACCAAGCCGCCAGAAGCCGCACGTTGTCCCAATAGCCCAACGCCACCGGCCACACCGTGCGTCGGCTGGCCTGCCCTTGCACATCGGTGTAGCTGAAACTGAGTGTCTGCTCCTGCCGCAAAGCCTGCCGCACCTGCGCCAGAACGTGTTCTTCGTCGTGTCCGAACGTCGTCGCGCAGTTAATCGGATACACCGCATGGGCTTCTGCCTGCTCCGCCAAGCGCGCGGGCAGCACTGCGTGCACTTTACCCAACACCGAGCGTGCCGCCTCCGCCATTTCGCCATCAGCATGCGCCGCCGCCCAGCGCATACCTAGCATCAGTGCTTCGAGCTCGTTTTCGCTGAACATCAGCGGCGGCAGGTTGCAATCCTGCTGCAACACAAAGCCCACGCCCGCTTCCCCGTCTATCACCGCGCCCTGATGGCGCAGCGTGTCGATGTCGCGGTATACCGAGCGCACGCTGATGCACAGCTCCTGCGCCAGCAGCCGCGCGCTTTTCGGATGGCGGCTGGTGCGCAAAAGCTGCAAGAGTTTGAGCAGGCGGTCGGTACGGTTGGGCATGGTGGGTCTCCTTGATTTCCTTTGAGGAAGGGGCAGTTTGTTTGATTTCTGAAATATGCGGATAACCGGGCAGCCTGATTGCCTACGCATTGCTGCATCAGGCATGGCCGTCATGGGAAGCGGAAGAGTAGCGGGTTCGGGCTTGAATGGGCAAGGGTTCCGATTCGATTTCGTTTACCACCAAGCGGTTAAGGAGTCATGGCAATTGCACGAAAGGTCGTCTGAAAATAGTTTTCAGACGACCTTTGCTTCAATCAAACTTGAATCAATGCCTAAAATGGCGAACGCCCGTTACCACCATGGCAATGCCGTGTTCGTCCGCTGCGTCGAAAACTTCCTGATCGCGCATCGAGCCTGCGGGGTGGATGATGGCTTTGATGCCCTGCTCGGCAATCACGTCCACGCCGTCGCGGAAGGGGAAGAAGGCATCGGATGCGGCGCATGCGCCGTTTAAGTCTAGGCCTGCGTCCTGCGCTTTGCGGGCGGCGATGCGGGTGCTGTCCACGCGGCTCATTTGGCCTGCGCCGATGCCGTAGGTTTGACCACCTTTGCCGAACACGATGGCGTTGGATTTGACGTATTTGGCGACGTTCCAGACGAACAGCAAATCGTTCCACTCCTGCTCAGTCGGTTGGCGTTTGGAGACGACTTTCAAATCGGCGCGGCTGATGCGGTGGATGTCGGGCGTTTGTACCAACAGTCCGCCGCCGACGCGTTTGAGTTCGAAGCGGTTCGCACCTGCTTCTAGAGGCACTTCCAATACGCGCACGTTTTTCTTGGCGGCGGCGATTTCGAGGGCTTCGGCGGTAAATTTTGGCGCCATCAAGACTTCCATAAATTGGTTGTCGGTAATCTGTTTCACGGTTTCGCCGTCCACTTCGCGGTTGAAGGCGATGATGCCGCCGAACGCGCTGGTGGTGTCAGTGGCGTAGGCGAGTTTGTAGGCGGTCAATGTATCGGCTGCAACGGCGACGCCGCACGGATTGGCGTGTTTCACAATCACGCAGGCGGGCGCGTCGAAGGATTTGACGGCTTCCCAAGCGGCATCGGCATCGGCGATGTTGTTGTACGACAATTCTTTGCCTTGCAGTTGTTTGTAGGCGGCGAGGCTGCCTGCGGCGGGGTACACATCGCGGTAGAACGCGGCGCGCTGGTGCGGGTTTTCGCCGTAGCGCATGTCTTGCACTTTAATCCAGCTTTGGTTGAACTGGCTGGGGAATTCGCCGATTTCGGGCTGTCCGCTCAAGACGTCGTCTGAAAGCGAAGTCAGGTAGTTGGAAATCATGCCGTCGTATTGGGCGGTGTGGCTGAACGCTTTGCGCGACAGGTTGAAGCGGGTTTTGTCGCTCAACGCGCCGCCGTTGGCTTCCATTTCGGCGGCAATGGCGGGGAAGTCGGCGGTGTCGGTAACGATGGCAACGTGTTTCCAGTTTTTCGCGGCGGAGCGCACCATGGTCGGGCCGCCGATGTCGATGTTTTCAATCGCATCTTCCAGCGTACAGTTTGGCTTGGCGATGGTGGCGGCGAAGGGGTAAAGGTTGACGCACACGAGGTCGATGTTGCCGATGCCGTGCTCTTCCATCTTGGCGACGTGTTCGCCCAAATCGCGCCGCCCCAAAATACCACCGTGGATTTTCGGATGCAGCGTTTTCACGCGGCCGTCGAGCATTTCGGGGAAACCGGTGTAGTCGGCGACTTCAATCACAGGAACGCCCGCATCGGCAAGCAGCTTCGCCGTGCCGCCGGTAGAGAGGATTTCGACACCGAGTTTGTGCAGGGTTTGGGCAAATTCGACTGCGCCTGTCTTGTCGGACAGGCTGATCAGGGCGCGTTTGATGGAAGGCATGGGGATTCCTTTTTTTGAAGGTTTAATCGATACACGCTGCTAGCGCAAAAATGAAACAAAATTTGATGAGATGTTTAGCTCCGATGGCGTTCTCTTGGGCAATTCAATAAATTTATACCTTGCGGCAAGCAATATCTTGTCTATCACCCTGCATACGGACGCTTAGGCTGTCATTCCCGATTTTTTTAACCTGCATTTGCAATTTATCTGATTTACCAATGTCGTTTCTCATCTGGGCAAACATTTCCTTATCCACTTTACGCCACGGGATGGTGCGAATTTTAGCTGTGCTATGTTGTCTTTGAACATCGGTGGTTTTAACGTTCAAACCAATTTTTTCTCCATTCAACGTCCAAGTGCCATCTGTAAACACCCGATAAACTAGGGTTTCATCATCAGGTGAAGGAATATTCAAATCCACAATCACGCTTACTTTTTGCTCACTGCCAAAAGTAAACGTCATCGGCGTTTTATTAGTGGCAGCGCACTGCCATTTACCGAGTAGTTGCGCTTCTTGAACAACAACAGGTTTTGCCAACACAGGCGCAGCAGCAAAGGCAGCAAGAAGAAAAATCAGGTGTTTTTTTTGCATAACAGTTTCTTTCTATAAAATCGGGAGTGAATAAGCTACTTTCTTAGTTTTCCAACTGCCTTATACAAGTTTGAAGACACTGGCGGTCAGTTTGACAGAATACGTTTTCAATCTTGGCAAAACATTATGGGATGAATTTTCAGGGCGGTATTATCCCCTAGTTTCGGGTTTTTGGCAGCAGTTTTCTGGAAATATTGTTGACAATTTTCTAGAAAAAAGGTCGTCTGAATCGATTTTCAGACGACCTTTCTGCCGTTCCCTTCCGTCATTATAGTGGATTAAATTTAAATCAAGACAAGGCGACGAAGCCGCAGACAGTACAGA
>CALDNV010000252.1:0-2440 GCA_937914605.1 uncultured Neisseria sp. | reverse complement strand
ACTGTCTGCGGCTTCGTCGCCTTGTCCTGATTTAAATTTAATCCACTATATAAAATAAGGTCGTCTGAAAACGTTGTTTTGTTTCAGACGACTTTTGATTTTAATCCAATAAATTTTACTTCCTGCGGGCTCCCTTTCCCCGAAAATAAACCGCAACCGCGCACAAGGCTGCGCCTGCGCTCAGGCAGCCGAACCAGCTTGTGCTGGCGGCGGCGGGATGAGGCGAAGCGAGTGCGGAGACAAGGGCGGCGGCGAGGAGGGTTACGCCGGCGAGGCGCAGGCGGGCGGGGTGTTGAACGGGTCGTCCGAGCATGGTTTTGGCGTGGGGCGTTTGCGAGAGCATGAGGCAGAAAAAGCCGCCGGAGCAGAGGGAAAACATCAGGAAATACAGCATGGTCATTGCGCCTTTTCGATGCGGCGGGCGATGAGGAAGAATATTGCCGCAAATGTCAGGAAACACAGTTCCACCGTCCAATAGAGCGTGTCCCCCGACCGAATTGACAGCCAGAGAGGCCGTCCGACATAAATATCCAAGAGCGGGATCAGGGTGCACAGTGCGGCGGCGGCGTAAAACAGGCCGCGCCATTTGATATACGCGGGGTAGGGGAAGAAGGCGGCAACCGCAGCGGCGGCCCAGACGGCAAAGAGGCTTTGCGCTTCCCAAATTTCGCGCCCGTCCCAGTCTGCGGGCAGCAGGCGGTTGATGCAGAAAAAGGCGGTGCAGGCGAGCGGGAAGCCGGCGAACACGGCGATGTTGATGCGTTCCGCCCACGCAATCCCGCGCAGGGGCGGCTGTTTGCGGTTGCGCCGCTTCATCGGCCACATTACCGCGCCCGTCGCAATCATGCCGCAGCCCGCCATGCCGCTGAAGAAATAAAGCCAGAGCGTCGGATAGTCGGCAAAGCCCGCCGTATGCAGGCTGTAGAGCGAAGAGTAGATCTGTTCGAAGCCGCCGTAGGCATCTTTGCGGTACACCTGCGCCCCGTCACTCAAACGTACCGCCACCGACAAATCAGGGTTCGAGCCGACGCTTCTTTTGTCGAAATAATCCGCCGACAACACCGCTTCTTCGCGGTCAGGGTCGGTGATGGTCAAGTTGATTTCCTTGTCCGTCCCGTTCGGGCGCAGCCTCTGCACCGTCGGATACCAATCCGCCATCTTCCGCTGCTCTCCCGCGTTTTCAGACGACCTCGACACATAGGCGGAGCGCGCCTCGAATTCTTCATCCGACAATTCCGCTGCCGTTTGGCTGTAGGTCATCACCGTATGCGAAGTCAGCAAGAGGCCGCTGTAAACAATCATCACATGAAACGGCAGCGGCAGAACGCCCAGCAGGTTGTGCGCGTCCAGCCAGCTTCTGAGCTTTTTGCCTGCGCGGAAAGTGAAAAACTCCGCCAAAATCTTTTTATGCACAATCACGCCGCTGATTACCGCCGCCAGCGCGACCACCGCGGCCGCAGCCGTCAGCCAGTAGCCGCCGTATTCCGCCGCCGCGAGGTTGCTGTGGATGGAAACCAGATAACCCGCCCCCGCCGTTTCGCGCGGTTTGGACTGCGGCGCGTTAGGATAAGGGCTGATTGTGGTATAGGACGCCTCTTCGGCCCCGCGCTCCGTCCAGCCCAAATCCAAGTACGGCGAACGTTCGGTCGGCAGAGAAACCGACCATTCTGCCGCATTCGGCGCATGGTGGCGCAGATAGTTCAGGGCGGTCGCCAGCGAAACCCGTTCGTCCGGCAGACCGTCTGAAAACGGCAGCTCCGGCTGCAACCATACATCCAGTTCGGCACGGAAAAACGCAATGCTTCCCGCAAGGAATATTACGAACAAAACCCACGAACAGATCAGCCCCGTCCATGTGTGGATTTCCGCCATTACCTTGCGCAGCCCCGCCTCCTTAGCCATGCGGCAGCCCCCCCTGCCGCCGAAAGCAGCAACACCGACAGCGACAGCGCGCAAAACACCGTCCGCAGCCGCCGCGCCGCCAACGCCCACAGAAATACCAGCGGCAGCAGCGTGATGCCTAGGAGGGTGCCGCCGTAAACGGCATTGGTTGACCCGCCCGCATAAAGCGGAACCGTACCCGCCGCCAGCGCGGATACCCAGTAGCTTCCGGCCGAGGCCAGCACAATCCGCGCCGCGATGTGCAGCGGGCGTGGCAGGATGGGACTCATATGGTTTTCCTTGGGATATTTGTTACTTTTATTCGATTGGGTGTTTTTCAGACGACCTTTAGAAATGACAGGTTTCAGACAGCCTTTGCAGAGTACGGCAACCTCACGACCGTCATTCCCGTGAAAACGGGAATCCAGACCTTTGGAGTTTCAGGAATCTCTAAAAATCGCCGAATCCCAAAGATTCCTAGATTTCCGCCTGCGCGGGAATGACGGATTATATAGTGGATTAACTTTAAACCAGTACGGCGTTGCCTCGCCTTAGCTCA
>CALDNV010000251.1:0-2564 GCA_937914605.1 uncultured Neisseria sp. | reverse complement strand
AATTAGGAGCGGAAATAGACGAAAACCTGTGTTTGGGTTTCGGCTGTCGGGGGAAGGGCTTTTTTGCAAAGGTCTCAGGCCGTCTGAAAAGCCATAAACGGTTTTTTAGACGGCCTTTTGTATTCGGACGGTTAGGCGGTTACCGAATATACGCTTTCAGACGGCCTCTCTTTATCCGCAATCAGTTTTGCCACGGCGGCGGCCAAGCCTTTCCTGTCCATGTAGTCGCGCGGGATTTCGTCGATGGCGGTATGCAGCGTATAGCTGTCGCTGCCGCTGTTGCCCAAGCCGCACGGGCGCACTATCGTCCAATGCAGGCCGCTTTGGCGCAGATGGTTTTCCGCTTCGGTTTTGGCCCGAACCGCTTCGCCCAATGCCTGTTTGAACATTGCGTTCGTGTTTTCCCACTGTTCGCCGCAGCCCATGCTGGTTACGAGTATCAGGCGGGCTTGGGGGCGTGGGCGGCCACCGCGTCGATGATGTTGATGTTGCCGGTTGCATCGCTGCGTACGCCCCCTTCGTTTTTGCCGCCAACAAAGCTCACGACGGTTTGCGGTTTGCCGTCGCGGATGACGGTGGTGCAGGCTTGCGCGTCAAGCACGTCGGCCGTTGCCATATGCAGTCCGGCTTGTGTGTAAAACGGGTCTTGTGCCTGTTCGGGACTGCGCAGGACGGCGGTAATGCCGTCTGAAAAACCGTCTGCCGACAGGCGTGCAATCAGTTCGCGGCCGCTTTTTCCGTTTGCACCGAATATGGTCAGCATGGTTACGCCCCTTTTCCTTCGGCAAACAGCGCGCGCATGGCTTCGATTTGGTTTTGGCGCAATTCGCCGTTTTCATCGCGGTCGACATAAATCTTGAACATCGCGCCGCCGCTGCGGTTGATGAAATTGAGCGAAACCGTGGCCTTGCCCATAAACGGGCGTTCGACCAAATAAACCGCCGTGCAGTTTTCATAATAAATATGGCCGTGAATGCCGCCCGGTTCGGCTTCTTTAAAATTGTAGAAGCCGCGTCCCACACTGCCGTCCGGCAGTTTGCCAGTTACTTCGGCAATCACGTCGGGCGTATGGGCGATAAACGTAACCGCTTCGTCCCACTTGGCGATTGCCTGCATGATTTCGACAAAGCGTCCGCCGTCCGTTTTCTTCACCGTGCCGGCGGGCAGGCAGTTGATGACTTCTTCAAAACTGCATTGGAAGTGTCCGGCCAGCATTTCGAGAATCTGGCCGGGATTTTCGGCCAACGAGTTGCGCAATACCGTTTGTTGTTCGGCAGACAGGGGGTTAGGCATAGATTGCTCCTTTTCTTCGTTTGCGGGTAGGGCAAGCATCAGCTTGCGGGTTAAGGTGGGCGACCAGTAGCGGCCGCTGGTGTTTAAATGAATCAGGCCGTCCGAATCGGGTTTGCCGGTCAAACCGAGTTCCGCCCACTGCGCCAGCAGGGCCTGCGCGCGCGGCTGCCCATCAAACAGGCGGCTGCTTATCGTTCCAGTTTCGATATCGTGCTGCAAACGGCCGAGCAGGTATTTGTTTCTGCTGTGGCGGCTCATGTAGGCGATGTTTTTTTGGCCGACGGGCGTAGCAAGGTAACTGTCCAAATCGCTTTGCACCTGATAGCTGTATCCGCCGCCGTTGCCGCCCGAGCCCGAACCGAATGCCAGGCAGGCCATATTCGACTTGACCAGGCGGTTATACAGGTTGCGTTCACCGCGTTCGGGATAGGCGAAGTGGTTGTTGCTGATTTGTCGCCAGCCCTGCTGTGCCAAATACTCGACCGTATGGGCATATTGCAGCGACTGCGTGTCGAAGCCAGCCGGCGGCGGAAACGCGCCTTTTTCTATCATGCCGTTGATGGGCAGGAAGGGATAACAGTTGAAGGCGTAAGCATCGAGATCCGACAGCGGCAGGGCAGCCGCAATATGCAAATCGTTATGCCAGACTTCATCGTTTTGCCCCGGCAGACCGAAAATCAAATCGGCCACGACCACGGCATCCAGCCTGCCCAGCTTTTCCAAATAGGCGGCCGCTTCTTCGCCGCTGTGTTTGCGCCCCAAACGGGGCGGATGGCGGTATCGAAAGTCTGCACGCCGATGGAAATGCGGTTTACGCCCGCATCGATGCAGGCCTGTGCCTTGGCTATATCGAAATGGCTCATGCGGCCTTCCAGCGTGAACTCGCAATCGTCGGCCAACGGCAGATAACGGTAGCAGGCTTTGATGAGTCGGACCAAATCGTCGGTCAAAAGCGCGGTGGGCGTGCCACCGCCGAAATAGACGGCGCAGATTTTGCCGTCCCCGTGGCGGATTTCGGCTTCCTGTGCCAACTCGTCGATGATTTTATCGGTATAGGCACGGCTGTAATCGTCTTTCCAGGCGTTGCGGTAGAAACCGCAGAAAACGCAATGGTTGGCGCAGAACGGGATGTGCAGGTAGGCCAAGGCATCTTCCCGCAAAACCGTTTGCGCCTGCTCCCGCCAAAGCCGCTGCCACTCATCTGACGGCACGTCGATGCCGCCCCACACAGGCATCAGTGCCTGCCGCTCGGGAAAAGCATCCGGTACGGC
>CALDNV010000250.1:0-5534 GCA_937914605.1 uncultured Neisseria sp. | reverse complement strand
CTGTACTGTCTGCGGCTTCGTCGCCTTGTCCTGATTTAAATTTAATCCACTATAGGTTTTCAGACGACCTTTTTTCAAAAAATAATATCATTGTATTCAGTTTGTTAGATATGAAATAAGGAAAACCTTATTCAAACTATAAAAAATCTTAGTTATAATCAGCATATCTAAAGTTAGCCGCCGATGTGCGGTCGATTTACTAAGGAATACTACCATGCTGTTGGCACTTTCCCTGCGCGATTTTGTCATTGTTGAAAACCTCAATCTGGATTTCCAAAGCGGTTTTACCGTTTTGACCGGCGAGACAGGCGCGGGCAAATCGATTACGTTGGACGCAATCGGGCTTTTGTTGGGCGATAAGGCCGATTACAGCCAAGTCCGCAGCGGCGCGAAGGAAGCGCAATTGTCGGCATTGTTTGACATCAGCCTTTTGCCCGATCTCAAAGCCCAATTGCAGGAGCAGGGTTTTTTAGATGAAGACGCGGAAGAACTCAGCATCCGCCGCATCATCGACGCCAAAGGGAAAAGCCGCAGCTTTATCAATAATCAGGCAGCCACGCTGGCGCAGCTTAAAGCCGTCGGCGGGCAGCTTATCGATATCCACGGGCAAAACGCCCACCATTCCCTCAATCAAGAATCCGCCCAGCGCGAATTGTTGGACGCATTTGCGGGCAGTAAGGCGCAGGCGGAAACCGTCAGACAGCTTTATCAAAACTGGGTCAATGCGAAAAAAGCCCTCCAAGAGGCGCAGGAACACGCCGAGACCATCATTATCGAGCGTGAGCGTTTGGAATGGCAGTTCAACGAATTGAACCAGTTGGACGTCAAACAAGGCGAATGGGAAGCACTCAGCCAAAGCCACGACAGCCTTGCCCATTCTGCCGAGCTGTTGCAGGCTGCCGAAGAAGTCGGCGACTACATCGATGGCGACAACGGCATCCAACGTCAAATTTATCAATGCCAAAAATTATTGACCAATCTGCAAAACATCGAGCCGCGCTTTGCCGAAAGCCTGAATATGCTGGCGAGCATTGAAGCCGAATTGGGCGAAATCAGTGCCAATATGCGCGACGTCGCAGGCCGCAGCGACATCGATCCCAACGAATTGGCGGCGCAGGAACAGCGCATGGGCGAGCTGATGGGGATGGCGCGGAAATACCGCATCGAGCCTGAAGCCTTGCCGCAAAAGCTGGCTGAAATCGACGAGCGCCTGCAAAGCCTACAAGCCGCTGCCGATTTGGAAGCGTTGACGCAAACCGTTGCCCGCAACCTTGCCGAATATCAGGAGGCAGCCCATGTTCTTTCCGCCATGCGCCATCAGGCGGCGGGCAGGTTGGGCGAGGAAACGACCGGACATATGCAGCATCTCGCCATGAAAGGCGCGCGTTTTGACATCGTCCTGCTGCCGTCTTCCCCCACGGCGCACGGTTTGGAGCAGGTGCAGTTCCAAGTTGCCGCCAACAAAGGCAATCCGTCCCGTCCGCTGAATAAAGTCGCGTCCGGCGGCGAACTTGCCCGTATCAGCCTTGCCTTGCAGGTGGTCACCAGCCAATACACGCAAGTCCCTACGCTGATTTTTGACGAAGTCGATACCGGTATCGGCGGCGGCGTGGCAGAAATGGTCGGCAAAGCCCTGCGTGCTTTGGGTAAAAAACATCAGGTGCTCGCCGTGACCCACCTGCCGCAAGTCGCTTCCTGCGGTGAAAACCATTGGCAGGTGCGCAAACACAGCGAAGGCGAACAAACCGTCAGCGAAATCAGCGTGTTGGACCATCAGCAGCGTATCGAAGAAATCGCCCGTATGCTTGGCGGCGAAATCATTACCGACACGACCCGAAGCCACGCGGCAGAGTTAATCAGCCTTGCCGCCGCTTAAACGCAGAATCGGAGAGGTCGTCTGAAAAGGAAGTTTGTGTAACTATTTACAAACCGCTTTTCAGACGACCTCTTTGCCAAACCGCCCGCGCCCTTTCAGACGACCTCAATACAAGGTATGATTACGTCGTTCGTTTATAAGGAAGTTCCCATGAAAGTCCTGTTTATTGCCGATCCGATGGCAAGTTTCAAAACCTACAAAGACACCACCTACGCCATGATGCGCGAGATGGCAAAACGCGGCTGGCAGCTTTTCCATACCTTGAGCGGCGAGTTGTCCGTACAGCAAGGATTGGTGACGGCTCAGGCTGCGCCGTTTGAGTTTCTCGGTGCAAAAAGCGACGATGACCATGAATGGTTTAAAGCGGCAGACAAAGTTCAGACGACCTTGAAAGACTTCGATGCCGTCATTATGCGCACCGACCCGCCGTTCGATATGCAATACCTCTACGCCACCCAATTCCTGACGCTGGCGGAACAGCAGGGCGCGAAGGTCTTTAACAGCGGGCAGGCGATGCGCGACTTCAATGAAAAACTGGCGATTTTGAATTTCAGCCAGTTCACCGCGCCTACGCTGGTTACGACCCGTTCCGCCGACGTCCGCGCATTTTTGAAAGAACACGGCGACATCATCATCAAACCGCTGGACGGCATGGGCGGCATGGGCATTTTCCGCCTGACCGAAAAAGACCCAAACATCGGCAGTATCCTCGAAACCCTGATGCAGCTTGATTCCCGCACCATTATGGCACAACGCTACATCCCCGAAATCGTCCACGGCGACAAACGCATCCTGATTATCGGCGGCGAAGTCGTCCCCTATGCTTTGGCGCGTATTCCGCAAAACGGCGAAACACGCGGCAATCTGGCGGCAGGCGGGCGCGGCGTGGCGCAGGAATTGAGCGAACACGACCGAGAAATCGCCGAAACCCTCGCCCCCGAACTCAAACGCCGCGGTATCTTGCTGGCAGGTTTGGACGTCATCGGCAGCAACCTGACCGAAGTCAACGTTACCAGCCCGACCGGTTTCCAAGAAATCATGAAACAAAAAAACTTCGACGTCGCCGCGATGTTTGCCGACGCTGTCGAAGCTTGGTCCAAACAATAATCCCGAAAGGTCGTCTGAAACCCGAATCCGTTTTAGTAAAACCCGCTTTGCTCGTTTTGGCGAAACTCGCTTCGCTCGTTTTCAGACGACCCCTTTTTACAAATATAAATATTGATACAAACATTACTCATGAAACCATCTTCTTACGCTGCCGATAAAAAAGGTAAAAGCGGCATCAAACGCATCATCAACGCATTCGGCTATTCCAAAGACGGGCTTGCCGCCGCCTACCGCTATGAAAGCGCGTTCCGCCAAGTATTGTGGCTGAACCTGATTTTGATTGTCTTGACCTTCATCCTCAATTTCGACTCCGCGACCAAAATGCTGCTGATTATTGCGTCGTTTGTTTCGCTGATTACCGAATTGTTCAACACCGCCGTCGAAGCCGCCGTCGACCACACTTCCACCGAAAAACACGAGTTGGCAAAACGCGCCAAAGATGCCGGCTCCGCCGCGCAATTGCTCGCTTTGACGATGCTGGGTATCGTGTGGGCGATCGCATTGTGGCGCGGGTATGTTTAAATTTACTTTGAGATGATTTATACTTACTAAGTATTAATTCTCATGAATTAATTTGAATCATTTTGTTTAATCTGAGTCAAAGCATTCAGACGACCATTGCATGTAGGATGAGAACAGTATTACCGACATGCAATGTCGCGCGGAAAGCTTTTGCCGCAACAAAACCACCCATTTCATCATAAAGGAGCAATACATGAAAAAATTATTGGCAACCCTGATCGCAGCAGGTTTGGTATCCACCGCTTCCGCAGCCGGTGTTCACGTTGAAGACGGTTGGGCGCGTGCCACCGTCGAAGGCATGAAAATGGGCGGCGCGTTCATGAAGATCCACAACGATGAAGCCAAACAAGACTTCTTGGTCGGCGGCAGCAGCCCGGTAGCCGACCGCGTTGAAGTGCATACCCATGTCAACGACAACGGCGTGATGCGCATGCGCGAAGTCAAAGGTGGTGTTCCGCTGGCGGCAAAAGGCGTAACCGAGTTGAAACCGGGCAGCTACCACGTTATGTTCATGGGTCTGAAAAAACCCCTGAAAGAAGGCGAAAAAGTACCGGTTACCCTGAAATTCAAAAATGCCAAACCTCAAACCGTACAACTGGAAGTGAAAACCGCGCCGCAATCCGGCATGGATCACGGTCATGGTCATGACCACGGTGGCGCGCATCAACACTAATCGTTCATCGTTTGAACTCAAAAGGTCGTCTGAATATTTTCAGACGACTTTTTTGTTTGGGATCAGTTTCGAGTTATAGTGGATTAAAATTGCAATGATACGGCGTTGCCAACGCCCTTATGTACTACCCGTACACGGCGGGCGTTGCCGCCTTGTCTCATTTTTATTTTAATCCACTATAATCCACTATATCTGAGTTTACGATAGTCCTGTTTCTTGCCTTCCATCAAAGTCAAAAGGTCGTCTGAAAACTTGCCACGCTCGTTTTCAGACGACCTTCTTCATTCAAGCCGGCGATTAATCAAACAATTCCCGCTGCGCCTGCTCTTTGGTCACGCGCACGTCGGTTTCGCCGTCGGCAAAAGTGATGTGCAGTTTCTGCCCTTGCTTCAAAACATCGGCGTTGCGGATGACTTGTCCGCGTGTGTTTTTGACGACGGAGAAGCCGCGCTCTAGAATCTGCTGCGGCGAGACGGCTTCGAGCAGGGCGGTTTGGGCGGTCAGGCTTTGGCGGCGGTGGGCGAGCAGTTGGCGGAAGGCGTGCGACAAGGTCGTCTGAAAGCGGTTGATGTCTTGCCGGTAAACGGAAATATCGGGGCGGCAATGTTTCAGGGCTTGGGTTTGGCGTTCGAGACGGGCGGTGTGGGCGCGGACGTTTTGCGTCATCGAGTAGGACAGGGTTTGCGCCAGTTTGCGGATGTAGGTGCGCTGTTCGCCGAGTTTTTGGCGCGGGTGGCGGATTTGCCGCGCAAGCCAGTCGAGTTTTTGGCTGGCATCGAAATAGCGTTGTTCCAAAACGGTTTTCAGACGACCTTTGGCTTGGGCGAGACGGTGTAACGATTCTTGGCGGTTGGGGCTGACCAGTTCCGCCGCACCGGTCGGCGTGGGCGCGCGCACGTCGGCGACGAAATCGGCGAGCGTGAAATCGGTTTCGTGTCCCACGCCGCTGACGATGGGAATCGCGCAGGCTTCGATGGCGCGCACGACCGGCTCTTCGTTAAACGCCCACAAGTCTTCAATGCTGCCGCCGCCGCGACAGACAATCAACACATCGCATTCGGCGCGTTGCGATGCGGTTTTAATCGCTTGGGCAATTTGAAACTCGCTGCCCGCGCCCTGAACGGCGGTCGGATAAACGATGACGGGAATTTCGGGCGCACGGCGTTTCAAGGTGGTAACGACATCGCGCAATGCCGCCGCCGCCAGACTGGTTACGATGCCGATACATTGCGCTCGGGCGGGCAAAGGTTTCTTGCGTTCCGCCGCAAACGCGCCTTCCGCTTGCAACTGCGCCTTCAGCCGCTCGTAGGCTTCGTAAAGCTGCCCCAAGCCTTTGAGCCGCACCTCGTTCACGGT
>CALDNV010000249.1:0-1995 GCA_937914605.1 uncultured Neisseria sp. | reverse complement strand
TCTCTTTGAGCTAAGGCGAGGCAACGCTGTACTGGTTTAAAGTTAATCCACTATATTTCTGTGCTTTCATTTAAAGCGACAAACCGCAGGCAAAACAGTTTGACGCTCCTTTGAATCGCGTGTAGCACTATCGTTGCGAATATCAAGCCAAATCATGGCGCGGACGATAAGAGGGTCGTCTGAAAGCATAAAAAAGGATCATGACCGTTTTCAGACGACCTCGGTTTATGCTTTGGCAAATTGCTGCGTAAAGCGGACAAATTCTTCTTTTTTCGCTTTTGCCTTGCCTGAATCGATGGCTGCTTCGGCGGCTTTGACACCGTCCGCCAACGAAGACACGACATTGCCGGCATAAAGCGCGGCGGCGGCATTGAGCAGGACGATATCGCGTGCCGCACCATGTTTGCCGCTCAACACTTCATCCATTTTTTCCAAAGATTCTTGCGCGTTGGCAACTTTGATTTCGTCCAAATCGCGGCGGATTTCGATACCGAAATCGGCGGGGCTGATGTCGTATTCGCGAATTTCTCCGTCTTTCAGCTCGGCAACGCGGGTTTTGCCCGTCAGCGTGATTTCGTCCAAACCGCCTTCGCCGCACACGACCAAAACGTGTTTGGAACCAAGCTGTTTCAATACGCGCGACAGGATGCCGCATAAGTCGATGTGAAACACGCCCAAAAGCTGGTTTGGCGCACCGGCAGGGTTGGTCAGCGGGCCCAAGATATTGAAAATACTTCTAAACCCGAGCGAACGGCGCACAGGCGCGACGTGGCGCATCGCGCTGTGGTGGTTTTGGGCGAACATAAAGCCCAAGCCTGTTTGACGGATGCTTTCGGCGACTTGCTCAGGCGTAATATTCAACACCGCGCCCATCTGCTCCATCACGTCTGCCGCGCCGCTGGACGAGGAAACGGAGCGCCCACCGTGTTTGGCGACTTTCGCGCCTGCCGCCGCCGCGACAAACATCGAAGTCGTGGAAATATTGAAGGTTTTTGCACCGTCTCCGCCCGTGCCGACAATATCGACGAGGTCGTCTGAATTTTCCAGCGGCACTTTGGCGGCAAATTCGCGCATGACGGCGGCGGCGGCGGTGATTTCCGATACGGTTTCGACTTTAATCCGCAATCCGGTCAAAATAGCGGCGATTTGTTCGGGCGGTACCTGTCCGCTCATAATCTGGCGCATCAGGTCGGTCATTTCGTCGTAAAACAATTCGTTGTTGCTGATTAATCGTTCGATGGCTTGTTGCGGTGTAATCATGGTTCAATCCTTTTTACGGGTATTTTTACGTCAAACGTCGTCTGAAAGTTTTCAGACGACGTTTGGTTTAAGCAGCGGACGCTTGGAAGTCTTTAAATTCTTCCAAAAAGTTTTTCAACATATCGTGTCCGTGTTCGGTCAACAGGGCTTCGGGGTGGAACTGTACGCCTTCAATGGCGTATTCCTTGTGCCGCACGCCCATGATTTCCTGATCTTCCGTCCATGCGGTTACTTCCAAGCAATCGGGCAGCGTATCGCGGGCGATGACAAGGCTGTGATAACGCGTGCAGGTGACAGGATCGGGCAAATCTTTAAACATACCTTTGTTCAAATGGAACACGGGCGAAACTTTGCCGTGCATCAGTGTTTTTGCCCGCACCACATCCCCGCCGAACGCTTCGCCTATCGTCTGATGCCCGAGGCACACGCCCATAATCGGCAGCTTACCGGCGAAATGGCGCATGGCGGCGACGGAAATGCCCGCCTCTTTCGGCGAACAAGGACCCGGCCCGATAACGAGATATTGCGGTTTCAAAGCTTCGATTTCTTCAAGCGTAATATCGTCGTTGCGGCGGACGACGACTTCCTGACCGAGTTCGGCGAAATATTGGACGATGTTGTAAGTGAAACTGTCATAGTTATCAATGAACAAAAGCATGGGGGTACGGCCTTTTAGGGTTGTTTGACGGCGGCGATGTTTTCGGGCGAATTGATAAACGCCCACATCTGCTCTTC
>CALDNV010000248.1:0-2210 GCA_937914605.1 uncultured Neisseria sp. | reverse complement strand
AAGTGAGTGCGCAAAGCCATCTGAAGGCGATGTGTTTGAACCTGTTGAAAGCGGCCAACAGGCTAAGTGTGCCTGTTGCTGCCTAAAAGGCGGCCCGGATGCCTGATTATGGGGCGTCCGGGGAGGATTAAGGGGGTATTGGGGTAGAATTAGTGAATATTTGAAACGAAAACAGCCGAAAACCTGTGTTGGGATTTCGGTTTTCGAGGGGAGGGCTTTTTTGCAAAGGTCTCTATTTATTGAGGGACTTGCTTTCAGACGACCTCGGCAACAGCAAAGAAGCAATCGCGCCTGCAATTGCACCCATTATTTCAACTCCGGTGTACATTTGCCAATCCAATGTCGTTGAACGCTGATATATCAGCATCAATATCCCTTCAGATGCCGCAATCGTAATTACCACACCTGCCGCTGAAAGTAATGCAAACAACAGCGTTCCTGCTACGCTGCGCCGCAAGCACAAACGTTTCGCGACAAGGGTGCATAGCAGCATGGCGGGCAGTGGCAGCGAAAATCAAAACACTGCTCAATATCTCTAAAACGGACGGATTTCCTTTATCTAAAACATACATGTAAAGCAATAATAAAAACAAGAGTGTTTGTACGCCAAATGCAACCAGCAGCATAGCGGCAGATTTCCAATATGCTTTAATTTTAGGCTGATTCGTCATATTCCTTTTTTAATTTATCCGCTTGTTGGAGGTCGTCTGAAAATTTGGTTTCCATCAATGGAAATAGGAAATTCAGTTTATTTCTTGAATAAGAAGCTAAAAAATTTTGCCCTGAGTTTTCAAAAGCGTTACACTCCATGCGGCATCGAGAGTAGGGGGCAGTCTTATGATTTTATGGGCTGCCAAAATTGTTCAAATATTTGAATGATTTCACCCTTTGAGGCAAATAACATCGATGTCAACTTATCTAACCACGCCGCTGCCGTCATTGCGCCGGCAGTCAGGCAGTCAGCGTCATTGCGCCGCTGTAAACACGAAAGAACACACTATGACCATCTCTCCCGTCGCCTTGCGCCGTAAGACCGAGCGCAAGCCGCATCCAACCGCGCGTTATTGGAAAAAATGCGATGTCGAAGCCCTGTTCGGACTGCCCTTCCTCGACCTCGTTTACCAAGCCGCCGAAATCCACCGCCAGAATTTCAACCCGCGCGAAATCCAGCTTTCCACCCTGTTGTCCATCAAAACCGGCGGTTGCCCCGAAGACTGCGCCTACTGCCCGCAATCGGCGCACCACAACACCAATCTGGGCAAAGTGCAGATGATGGATGTGGATGAAATCGTCGAAAAAGCCAAAATCGCCAAATCGCGCGGCGCAAGCCGTTTCTGCATGGGCGCGGCATGGCGCGGCCCCAAACCGAAAGACGTGGAGACGGTTTCCGCAATCATCAAAGCCGTCAAAGGACTGGGCATGGAAACCTGCGGCACGTTCGGTATGCTCGAAGACGGCATGGCGGAAGACTTCAAAAAAGCAGGTTTGGACTACTACAACCACAACCTCGACACCGATCCCGACCGCTACAATGACATCATCCATACCCGCAAACACGAAGACCGCATGGACACCTTGGGAAAAGTCCGCAATGCCGGTTTGAAAGTCTGCTGCGGCGGCATCGTCGGCATGAACGAAACCCGCGCCGAGCGCGCCGGGCTGATTGCCAGCCTCGCCAACCTCGACCCGCAGCCCGAAAGCGTGCCGATCAACCAGTTGGTCAAAGTGGAAGGCACGCCGCTGGCCGATGCCGAAGATTTGGACTGGACGGAGTTTGTGCGCACCATCGCCGTGGCGCGGATTACCATGCCGCACAGCTACGTCCGCCTGTCGGCAGGGCGCAGCAATATGCCCGAATCTATGCAGGCAATGTGTTTCATGGCGGGCGCGAACTCGATTTTCTACGGCGATAAGCTCTTAACCACCGAAAACCCCGACGAAGACGGCGACCGCCTGTTGATGGAAAAACTGGATTTGTATCCGCTGCGGTTTGAGTTGGAAGAAGAATACGAAGCGGCGCAGGAAACGCCCAAGATTAAGGTGGATTATTAATCGTTCTTGCCTAAATTCCCAATAAACAAGGTCGTCTGAAAACTGTGTCTACAAACCAATGCTTCACACACGGTTTCAGACGACCTTTATCCTTGAAAACTCTTTTTATAGTGGATTAAATTTAAATCAGGACAAGACGACGAAGCCGCAGACAGTAC
>CALDNV010000247.1:0-2097 GCA_937914605.1 uncultured Neisseria sp. | reverse complement strand
GGAACAAGAGCAAGAACGTGGTATTACCATTACCTCTGCTGCCGTTACTTCCTACTGGTCAGGTATGGCGAAACAATTCCCCGAACACCGTTTCAACATCATCGATACCCCGGGACACGTTGACTTTACCGTAGAGGTAGAGCGTTCTATGCGTGTATTGGATGGTGCGGTAATGGTTTACTGCGCGGTGGGTGGTGTTCAACCGCAATCTGAAACCGTATGGCGTCAAGCCAACAAGTACCAAGTGCCACGTTTGGCGTTTGTAAATAAAATGGACCGTCAAGGTGCCAACTTCTTCCGCGTTGTCGAGCAAATGAAAACCCGTTTGCGCGCAAACCCAGTACCTATCGTCATTCCGGTAGGCGCAGAAGACAGTTTCACCGGTGTTGTTGACCTGCTGAAAATGAAATCCATCATTTGGAATGAAGCTGATAAAGGTACAACCTTTACCTATGGCGACATTCCTGCTGAATTGGTTGAAACTGCTGAAGAATGGCGTCAAAACATGATTGAAGCCGCAGCTGAAGCCAGCGAAGAATTGATGGACAAATACTTGGGCGGCGACGAGCTGACCGAGGAAGAAATCGTAGGCGCATTGCGTCAACGTACTTTGGCAGGCGAAATTCAGCCGATGTTGTGTGGTTCCGCATTTAAAAACAAAGGTGTTCAACGGATGTTGGACGCAGTTGTAGAATTGCTGCCTGCTCCTACCGATATTCCTCCGGTTCAAGGTGTTAACCCTAACACTGAAGAAGCCGACAGCCGCCAAGCCAGCGATGAAGAGAAATTCTCTGCATTAGCGTTCAAAATGTTGAACGACAAATACGTTGGTCAGCTGACTTTCATCCGCGTTTACTCCGGTGTCGTGAAATCCGGTGATACCGTATTGAACTCTGTAAAAGGTACTCGTGAACGTATCGGTCGTTTGGTACAAATGACTGCTGCAGACCGTACTGAAATCGAGGAAGTACGTGCTGGCGACATCGCAGCCGCTATCGGTCTGAAAGACGTTACTACCGGTGAAACCTTGTGTGCGGAAAGCGCGCCAATTATCTTGGAACGCATGGAATTCCCTGAGCCGGTAATCCATATTGCTGTTGAGCCGAAAACCAAAGCTGACCAAGAGAAAATGGGTATCGCCCTGAACCGTCTGGCTAAAGAAGACCCTTCTTTCCGTGTCCGTACAGACGAGGAATCCGGTCAAACCATTATTTCCGGTATGGGTGAGCTGCACTTGGAGATTATTGTTGACCGTATGAAACGCGAATTCGGTGTGGAAGCAAATATCGGTGCGCCTCAAGTGGCTTACCGTGAAACCATCCGCAAAGAAGTCGAAGCCGAATACAAACACGCCAAACAATCCGGTGGTAAAGGTCAATACGGTCACGTTGTGATCAAAATGGAACCTATGGAACCAGGTGGTGCAGGCTACGAATTTATCGACGAAATTAAAGGTGGTGTGATTCCTCGCGAATTCATTCCGTCTGTCGATAAAGGTATCCGCGATACCCTGCCTAACGGTATCGTTGCAGGCTATCCAGTAGTTGACGTACGCGTACGTTTGATCTTCGGTTCTTCACACGACGTCGACTCCTCTCAACTGGCCTTCGAATTGGCTGCTTCCCAAGCCTTCAAAGAAGGTATGCGTAAAGCTAATCCTGCTCTACTTGAGCCAATCATGGCAGTTGAAGTGGAAACACCTGAAGAATACATGGGTGACGTAATGGGCGACTTGAACCGTCGTCGCGGCGTCGTATTGGGTATGGATGATGACGGTATCGGCGGTAAAAAAGTCCGTGCCGAAGTACCTCTGGCAGAAATGTTCGGTTATTCGACCGACCTGCGTTCTGCAACCCAAGGCCGCGCTACTTACTCTATGGAGTTCAAGAAATATTCTGAAGCTCCTGCCCACATAGCTGCTGCTGTAACTGAAGCCCGTAAAGGCTAATCAGGCAAATAGGTCGTCTGAAAGGCTGAAATGATTTTTCAGACGACCTCTGTTCTTTAATCGATCTTTAATGTAAAGGAATTAGCTCATGGCTAAGGAAAAATTTGAACGTAGCAAACCGCACGTAAACGTTGGCACCATCGGTCACG
>CALDNV010000246.1:0-2098 GCA_937914605.1 uncultured Neisseria sp. | reverse complement strand
AACCGATTCACTTGGTGCTTCAGCACCTTAGAGAATCGTTCTCTTTGAGCTAAGGTGAGGCAACGCCGTACTGGTTTAAATTTAATCCACTATAAAAGCCGTATTCCTTATCGGCACGCTGTTTCAGACGACCCCTCATCAATCACGGCACTTTGTCCGTCCCGACTTCTTTACGGTGTCTTCCCGCCGTTTTTTCCCGTAAAATAATGCCTTTAACTCCCGATACTTGTTTTCAGACGACCTGTCCCCACCGTAGAGGTCGTCTGAAATCCATTCTCTCTCAATTAAACCCAATACAATGATTCAAAAAATATTCTCATGGTTCGAATCCCGAATCGACCCTTACCCCGAAGCCGCCCCGAAAACGCCTGAAAAAGGGCTGTGGCGTTTTATCTGGAGCAACATCGAAGGCTTGCGCAAATGGATTGCCGTATTGGCGGTGTTTACCGCCGGCATCGGCATTATGGAAGCCCTGCTGTTTCAATTTATGGGCAAAGTCGTGGACTGGCTCGGCAAATACACGCCCGCCACCCTGTTTGCCGAAAAAGGCTGGGCGTTGACGGCGATGGCGGCGATGATGGTGTTTTTCGCCCTCTGGACCTTCCTCGCGTCCAACGTGCGCCTGCAAACCCTGCAAGGCGTGTTCCCCATGCGCCTGCGCTGGAATTTCCACCGCCTGATGCTGGGGCAGAGCCTCGGTTTCTATCAGGACGAATTTGCCGGCCGCGTGTCCGCCAAAGTCATGCAGACCGCGCTGGCGTTGCGCGACGTGGTGATGACGGTTGCCGACATGGTCGTTTATGTGCTGGTGTATTTCATCACCTCCGGCGTGATTCTGGTCGCGCTCGACGGCTGGCTGCTGCTGCCCTTTATCGGCTGGATGATTGGCTTCGCCTTAGTGATGCGCTTCCTGATTCCCAAGCTCGGCAAAACCGCTTCGCGTCAGGCAGATGCGCGCTCGCTGATGACCGGCCGCATTACCGACGCCTATTCCAACATCACCACCGTCAAACTCTTCTCCCACGGCGCGCGCGAGGCGGCTTACGCCAAGCAGTCGATGGAAGAATTTATGGTTACGGTACACGCCCAAATGCGTTTGGCGACGCTCCTGCACACATGCAGCTTCATCGTCAACAGCTCGCTGACCGCCGGTACGACCGCACTGGGCATCTGGCTTTGGTATCACGGACAGGTCGGTGTCGGCGCGGTCGCCACTGCCACCGCTATGGCGTTGCGCGTCAACGGTCTGTCGCAATACATCATGTGGGAATCCGCCCGATTGTTTGAAAACATCGGCACCGTCAACGACGGCATGGCAACCCTGTCCAAACCGCAAACCATCCTCGACAAGCCGAACGCCCTGCCGCTGAAAGTGTCGCAAGGCGAAATCAAGTTCGAACACGTCGATTTCTCCTACGAAGCCGGCAAACCGCTGCTCAACGGCTTCAACCTCACCATCCGCCCGGGTGAAAAAGTCGGGCTGATCGGACGCAGCGGCGCGGGCAAATCCACCATCGTCAACCTGCTTTTGCGCTTCTACGAACCGCAAAGCGGCACGATTTCGATTGACGGGCAAAACGTGGACAGCGTGACCCAAGAAAGCCTGCGCGCCCAAATCGGTTTGGTCACGCAAGACACCTCACTGCTGCACCGTTCCGTGCGCGACAACATCGTTTACGGCCGCCCCGACGCCACCGACGCCGAAATGATTTCCGCCGCCGAACGCGCCGAAGCCGCCGACTTCATCCCCAACCTTTCCGACGCCAAAGGGCGGCGCGGCTATGACGCGCACGTCGGCGAACGCGGCGTGAAACTCTCCGGTGGCCAACGCCAACGCATCGCCATCGCCCGCGTCATGCTCAAAGACGCGCCGATTCTGCTGCTCGACGAAGCCACCAGCGCGCTCGACTCAGAAGTCGAAGCCGCCATCCAAGAAAGCCTCGACAAAATGATGGACGGCAAAACCGTCATCGCCATCGCCCACCGCCTCTCCACCATCGCCGCGATGGACAGGCTCATCGTCTTGGACAAAGGCCGCATCATCGAAGAAGGCAGCCACGCCGAACTCCTCGAAAAACAAGGCCTCTACGCCAAACTC
>CALDNV010000245.1:0-1707 GCA_937914605.1 uncultured Neisseria sp. | reverse complement strand
CGCTTGGAGGATTTGCGCAGAGACCTTAAACTTTGGTTTCTTCGGCTTGCTGTTCTTCTTGAGCGGCTTGTTCCGCTTTAATCGCTTCCAATGCGGCGAATTGTTCGGCGACGCCTTGCTCGATCTTGGACAGGCTGGCGGATTTTGCTTCGTGGTAGGCTTCTTCTAAAGCATAGCTGAAGCCGATATCGTCTGTACCGCCGTGGCTTTTGATGACGATGCCGCGCAGACCGAGCAGAATCGCGCCGTTGAATTTGCGCGGATCCAGTTTGCTTTTCAGACCTTTTAGGGCAGGGAGGGCGGCGACGGCGGCCATTTTGTTGAACAGGTTGCGTTGGAATTCTTGGCGGATGGCTCCGCTCATGAATTTGACCGCGCCTTCGATGGTTTTGAGCATGATGTTGCCGACAAAGCCGTCTGCGACAATAACATCGGCTTCGCCGTACAGGATGCCGTTGCTTTCGATGTTGCCGATAAAATTCAGTTTGCTGCTTTTGAGCAGTTTGAAGGTTTGTTTGACGGTGTCCGTGCCTTTGATGTCTTCGGTGCCGACGTTAAGCAGGCCGACGCGCGGGCTGCCTTTTTGCGGGTAGAGGGCTTGGAAGAGTTCGTTGCCGATGATGGCGAACTGTACGAGCTGCTCGGGCGTGCAGTCAACGTTTGCGCCCAAATCGAGGGCGAGGGTCAGGTGTTCGCTGTCGGAGGGCAGGAATTTTGCGATGGCGGGGCGGTCGATGCCGGGAATGGTTTTGAGGACGAAGCGGGCGGTCGCCATGAGCGCGCCGGTGTTGCCGGCGGAGACGGCGGCTTGCGCAGTGCCTTCTTTGACTTGGTTGATGGCAATGCGCATGGAGGAGTCTTTTTTGTTTTTCAGGGCAAGCTGCGGGGCTTCGTCCATGCCGACGACTTCGGAGGCATGGAGTACGGTAATGCGCTCCATCGGCGCGTTGGCTGCGGAGAGGGCTTGGCGGACGGCGGATTCGTCGCCGACCATAATGAGGTGTACGTCTTGCTGTTGTTTCAAAAAGGCAAGGGCACCGGGGACGGTAACTGCGAGACCTAAGTCGCCGCCCATGGCATCTACGGCCAATGTAATCATGTTGTTCTCCGGTTTGTGCGGTGAAGCGGAAGAGGGCGGTGTCGGCTGCCTCTGTGGGTTTGTTCTGCTTCACAATCGGTTTCAGACGACCTTTTTGCAATATGCGGTATGGGGGTCGTCTGAAAATAGGGTGTATGTGTGGTCGGGTGCTTCGGATTGAAGTGTTGCGTTCCACATTCTAATGCGTTTTATGAAGATGCGCTGAAAAGAGGCAAAATCTCGTTTTATCGGTGTTCTACGGATTTCGCTTTTGCTGTTTCGGGAGAAGGCGGGCTTCTCCGTCGCGGGCTTATTTTTTACCTTCGGCAGCGTGGCGGTTGTGTTCGTCGATGTCGAGCGCGTCCCAAGGGTAGTTGATCCACCAGTCTTCTACGGTAAGTCCGCTGAAGTAGGGGATGCCTTCGGGGATTTTGCCGACTTTGGCTTTGATTTTTTCGTGCAGGACGGCAACGCCGACGGTGCCGAAATCTTCTTTTTGCAACTCGGTCAGGCAGAATTCCATGGTTACGCGGCTGTCGTCGACTTCATCGACGACGAGTACGTTCTTGCCTTTCAGCGCGTCAGGCACGGGGTCGAGCCATTGGACTTTTTTGACTTCTTCCGTTACC
>CALDNV010000244.1:0-2533 GCA_937914605.1 uncultured Neisseria sp. | reverse complement strand
ATAATATTCCAATATTTATAAAAAATATAAAATATAATTCTATTAATTTTAAATTTTTATAAATATTAAAATTATATTTTTATAAATTTGGCATTATATTCTTTAAGGTATGGTTGGTGCAATTGATTTTTTAAAAATGTTATTTTATAACGCTTTGATTTTAAATTAAATTAAATTTAATATGTTAATCAAAATTTTGCATCATATTTATGTTTTACGGGAAATACGCCGGTTTTTTCCTCTGTTGCCCGTTTAATGGGGCTGAATATCCATTTTATCCAAAGAGTTAATGTGAAAAATTCTCAATTGAAGATTTGTTACTATCGTTGTTAATTTTCGATTTAATAGAAATGATAAAAGCCCGAATATGACGGGCTTTGCTTTTTGTTGTAACTGTATGTAATTCAATAAAATCCCTGTTCGCCTTCGGGACGGGTTTTGAAGCGTTTGTGCAGCCAAAAATACTGCTCGGGATTTTCCCTTGCCCGCGCTTCGATAAAGTCGTTCATGCGTTGGGTGTCGGCTACAACGTCGTCTGAAGGGAAGTTTTCCCATGCCGGATAGAAACGCAGCGTAACGGTGTTGTCGGCATTGCGCGTAGGGATGGCAGGAATGACTTTGGCTTTCGTCATGCCCGCGATGCGGCTTAAACCTGTAATCGTGGCGGTGGGGATGCCGAAGAAGTTGACGAAGATGGAGTCGTTGCGGCCAAAATCTTGGTCGGGCAGGTAAAGGAAGGGGGCGTCGCTTTTGCGCAGTTGCTTGATAATCGCGCGCAGGCCTTCGGTGCGGCCGATGAGGAAGACGTTGTTGTAGCGGTGGCGGCCTTTGAGGATTTGTTCGTCCAACGCTTTGTTTTTTTGGTGCGAATACATGCTGGTCAGCGGCACGTCCTGATTGAGGGTGTAAACCGCCATTTCAAATGCGGTGAAATGCGGATAAAGCAGGATGACTTTTTCGCCCGCCGCGAGTGCGTCATCAAGATGGTGTTTGTCTTGATAATGCACGAGTTTGCGCAGCCTTTCGGCAGGCGCGTACCAATACAGGCCGTATTCGAGCATCAGCTTCGCCATGTGTTGAAAATGGCGTTTGAGCACGGCTTTGCGCTTGTCTTCGCTCCATTCGGGAAAGCATTTTCTGAGGTTGGTCTCGCCGACTTTGCGGCGCGGTTTGACGGCGTAATAGGCAAGGATGCCCACTGCGTCGGCGATTTTGTGTATGGCCTTGAAGGGCAGGAGCTGAATGAGGTAGAGGAGGAAAAAGGCGGCTTTCATGGCGGCTGTTGAGGAATGGGGCGGGAAAAAGGGAATTATAACGGAAAGGGCTGTTTTTCAGGCGGATTGAGGTGGGGAGAGCGGGAAGGATTGGCGGCATTTTTGAAATCGGTGTTTTCAGGAGATGCAGCCTGTCTGCGGGCATGGTTTCAAATTTTCCTGCGGATGGGCAGGGTTTGTTATTTGAAAAAACGGCCGCAGCAGGCTTTGAATTTTTTGTGCGAACCACAGATGCAGTCTTGTTTCATGCCGGGTAAGGGCGTGGTCGGGTCGATGAAATACCAGCGGTTGCCGATTTTGACGAAGGCAGATAATTCATGATGGCACGCTGTTTCCTGACCGTCTTGAAAATAGGCTTTGAATTCGACTTGGGCATGTTGTTTGCCGACATTGGCGTGTTGTATGACTTCCAAACCCAGCCAATGGGTCGTCTGACTCCATGTCAGCATATCGGCTTGATCGAGCAGGTGTTGCTGGGAAGGGACAGTCGTTTCAACGATATAGGCGATATCGTGCAAAACATAGGCGCTGTATCTGGAGCGCATCAGCTGTTCGGCGGTTTGCGGCAGGCTTTCGTGACGGTGGAATGGGGCGCAACAGTCGTTGTAGGTTTGTCCTGAAGAGCAGGGGCAGATTTGGGGGGCGGTCATTTTGGTTTGGGGCGGGTAGTGTTTGGAAAGGTTTGCGGTTTGGCTGTCGGGGATTCAATCGACTAATTTTTTGCCTAAGATGACCACATCGGCTTGCTGTGTTCCTAAGTCGCATACGGCGGGCAATCGCCCCCATTCCGTAAAGCCGAACTGGTGAAACAGGTGCAGGCTGGGGTAGTTGTGTCCGAAGATGACTGCCAATATGTTTTTAATGCCCAAGGACGGTGCGCGTTCGAGCACATTTTGCAGCAGGATTTTGCCCACGCCGATACCGCGCGCGTCATGACGGACATAGAGGCTGATTTCAGCGCTGATGTGATAGGCATGGCGCGGGTAGTAGTCGCTGAGGCTGCACCATGCCAAAACCGTACCGTCTTTATTTTTCAATACATACAGAGGCCGCTTGCCGCCGTGCGCGTCGAACCAAGGTTCGCGTTCGGCAATGCTGACGGGCGTCAGGTCGGCAGTGGATTGGCGGGCGGCTATGGTGCTGTTGTAAATCTCGACAATGTCGGGCAGGTCGGTTTTGGCGGCTTCGGTGATGGTGTATTGCATTCAGACGACCTTGGATTCGGATTTCAAGTGCAACACTAGGGTACCAGTGGTTGG
>CALDNV010000243.1:0-2278 GCA_937914605.1 uncultured Neisseria sp. | reverse complement strand
AACACGATAAAACCGAAGACTGGACATGGGGCAACAGCCTCTTCCGCCAACACAACCTCGGCAAACACCGCCACGTCAACTACGGCGTGTACACCGGCGGCAATATCGAAAAACGCAAAGCCGCCCTCAATACCTACGGTCCGTTTACCACCTACCGCCAACCGATTTGGCGCAACTGGCTGTTTACCCAAACCGAAGTCAACTACTACAACAACCGCAAGGAAAACCAAAAACACCGCGTCGGCGCGCTGTTAAGGATTGAAGCCTTGTTCTGATGCAAAAAGGTCGTCTGAAAGCCTGTTGCCGGATTCAAATCCCGCCAACTCCACTTTCAGACGACCTTTTTTCAAACTATCTCAAACAAATTATTCTTCCGAACCTTCTTCCCTGCCGTTGAAATACTCTGCCGCGCCGCCGTCGAAAAAGCCCTGCAAAATCGCCTGAGCAGCCACTTGGTCGAGTACCGCCTTCTGTTTGCGTCCAAACACCTGCGCTTCGGCAAGCAGGCTTTCCGCATATAGTGAGGACATCCGTTCATCCACCCAATATATGGGCAGGTTGAAACGCCCGTGCAGGCGGCGACCGAATTTGCGGCTGAGGCGGGTCAACTCGTGTTCCGTACCGTCGGCGTGGGTCGGCAATCCGACGACCAGATGCTTGGGCTGCCATTCCCGTATCAGCTTGGCGATGGCGTTGAATTTCTCGTCATTGCTGTTGCCGGTAACGGTCGCCAAAGGATGTGACAAGCCAAGCTCTGCATCACCCTGAGCCACGCCGATACGCGCCTCGCCGAAATCAAACGCCAAAACCGTCCCTACCGGTGCTTTATGCATGACCGGCTCCACAGACAAGTGCATCGGGCTGGATGCCCAGCTTGGCAAACGCAGCGGCGTAGCGGTGTTCGTAAGGCATATCGAACAAAATATGCTCGTCCGCCTTCACCGTCAGCCAGACATTGTCCGCCAGCTCGCGTTCAAGCTGCCCTTTGCTCCAGCTCGAATAGCCTATGCTGATTAAAATCTTATCCACCGCGCCCTGACGCGATAAGTTTTCAATCACATCGCGCGAAGAAGTCAGGGCAATGTCGTCTGAAACAATCATACTGTTTTGCCAGTTGCCCACGGGCGTATGCACGACATAGCCGCGGTCGATCTGTACCGGCCCGCCCATCATGACGTGTTCGTGCTGCATCCGCAAAGGGATATTGCGGTCAGACGCCGCAAAAATCATATCCATCGTAATCGGCGACGGTTTGTTGATGATGATGCCCAACGCGCCCTCTTCGTTGTGTTCGCACACATAAATCACCGAATTTTCGAAAAACGGGTCGTCCATATCGGGCATAGCAATCAGGAAATGGTCGGTTAGGTTCATATCGCTTATCTTTTACTTGTTCGGCACAGGCGCATCCACGACGCACGCACCGTAAATCTGTTTGCCTTCCATACCGCCGGCAACTTGCTGCGCATCCGCTTTAGCACCGCCAAAGCACGACACCGCGCTCAAAGAGTTCTTCGGCGAACCCTGAACGATTTTGTCGCTGTAAACCAAATACGCAAACGCCTTACGTTTAGGATCGTAATAACGGATAATCTGCTGGCTCTTAAACGCCAAGCTCGCGCTGCGCTTAAAAACTTCCCGCGGCTTAACGACAGCCTGCTCGTTATAACGGATGACCTCCGCCGTCTGCACACATGACACGGAAGCATCGCTCGCATCTTCCTCCAAATTCACCGTTTCTTTCAAACCGCCTTTTTTCGCATAGGAAATATAACAGGCAACCCCTTGCACATCAGGATCGTCAAACCCCTCGACTTCAATACGGTCATTTTTCCCCAACATATGAAAAACCGTGCTGGCACGTCCGATTTTGTCGGTATCGTTACCGCAGGAAGCAAGAAGCAGGGCGCAAAGCGCAGGCAGAATGATTTTATTCATGTAAATAAGAAACCTTTGAGGGTTGAAAATAAAGAAGCTAACACCGTAGCTCCTACTATATAAGACCGCTTGTTCAGATTGCAAGCATCGGAAAGACCCAAATACCCAATTGAATCCCATCACCGGCTGTAAACCATCCCACTACAAACCCCATCTCTTTCATTCCTTGGTACATTCAAGGTTCAAAAAGAGAACTCTGGATTGAGCGCCAAGATCGTCAAGTTTACGGTCTGAACTTTGGCTGCAAACAAAAAGGTCGTCTGAAAACAGATTTTCAGACGACCTTTTTATAGTGGATTAAATTTAAATCAGGACAAGGCGACGAAGCCACAGACAGTAC
>CALDNV010000242.1:0-3341 GCA_937914605.1 uncultured Neisseria sp. | reverse complement strand
GGCGGGAATCCATCGGAAACCCTAAGAAACAGATATTCAAAAACAGTTGCCGAAATTCCAAAATGGATTCCCGCCTGCGCGGGAATGACGGCAAACAAATATCCCGTCGGGACTCCTCCAACTGCAACCACGCAACCCGTAGCGTGGGCTGTACCCGCAAACCATCCAAATACATAAAAACCGTCCCAAATCCGACAGCCATAGCGTGGGCTTCACCCACGAATCCCACAAATTACAAAAAGGTCGTCTGAAACCCAACTTTCAGACGACCTTCTTTCTAATCCCATCTACTTCATCGCAGCCTTCAACGCAAACGCTGCCAGCAGTGCGCCGAAGCGGTATTTGCGCGGAATGGCGAGTCCTGCCGTTTTATACAGCAGGCTTGTCTGCGTCAACTCGTTGCCCAAATCCAGCAGCTTCATCAGCGTGTCCGACTTGCGCTCTTCCTGTTCCTTCAATTTACGCTGTTTCAAATACGATGCCTCAATCCTCAGGCGGACGAGTTTGGCTTCCAGTTGCAGCAGTTCGCGTGCTTCATCGCGTTCCGTTTTATTCATCGTCCCCTCCTTCCTGCATATCTTGACCGCGCAGGCAGGCGATGTCAGCCCGGATGTCCTGCAAGGTTGCCGCGATTTGGTTGTTTTGGCTGCGCCAATCTTTTGACACTTTACCGAACAAAATTGCAATGACAATTAGGCTGAGGGCGGTTATCCCGAAAAATACCCATATCGCCGCGGTATCCGACAACGCGCGGTTTAGCCCGAACAATAGGCTGATGAATGCAATCAGCAGCAATATGCCCGATACGACCAGCCATATGATGATGCGGAACACGTTTTCCGCCTGCTCCGCCAAATCCAGATTCAAAATCTGCAACCGCAGCAAAAGCAAATCAATACCTTGATTCAGCAGCGTTTTCGTATGTTCGATATTTTGTCTGATACCCATATTCCGATTTCCCTGATTGCTCCGAAACGGACAATCCGAAGGCTTTGGGGTCGTCTGAAACCTTTGCCGCCCCTCATAAGCAAACGCCGCCGGAACAAGACTTTGGGAAATCGTGTCCGGACGGCATTCCTGTTTGACCGATTATCGGCGGTTCAGCAAGACGCCGACGACCAAGCCTGCCAGTGCGGCAAAGCCCATTGCGTAATAAGGTTTGTCGTGTACGGCTGCATCGGCTTGGCGCGCGCCGCGTTTGATGCGGTCACCCGCTTCTTCTCCAAACTCGGCAAAGCGTTTTTTGCCTTCTTTGAAACGCTCTTCTGCCAATTCTTCAAATTCGTCGTATTTTTCGCGCGCGCGGTCGGCATGATGTCTGATGCGCTCTCCCGCTTCGTCTTCAAAACGATACAAACGCTCTTTAGCGGCTTCGAGTTTTTCCTGCAATTTGGCTTTGGCTTTTTTACCTTCTTCCGAACCGGCTTCCACGCCTTTGGTATACAGCTCTTCAACATCGTTCATTACATCTTGAATGTCTTTCAACAAAGCTTCTTTGCGGGATTCAAAATCATGTTTTTTCATTACCTTCTCCTTGATGTCCTTACCGTTGAAATAACAGATTGTTCATCTGTTAATCGATTATAACCCCTTTACACTTCTGCTCAAGTCAATTCGGCTAAAGGTGGTTTGAAAACATGTAAAGATTGACGCGGGAGATAAAAAGGTCGTCTGAAAACCTGTTTCCAAATTTTTGGCTCCTCAACATAAACCATCCCTCTACCCAAAAATAACGAAAATCAAAGAAAGAGCAAGAACACCCACACCATCCCATCCTTAAAAATACCACCAAGACAATCTGAAACATTTCAGACGACCTTTTGCAATACCTTTTACCTGTCTATCCTAATACTCTTTCTCAATAAAAACAGATATAATTTCGAATCTTACAAATTCTTAACAAAGGTATCACGATCATGGCAATCAATCCCACCAAACTCTTTGACGGTCTTGCCAAGCTCGTACAATCGGAAGACAAAGCAAACTTCATCTACGGCTTCCTCCGCCTGTTCGATACCCCGAAAGCCACCATCACCAAACTGCAAAACCAAACTCCCGGCACCAACGTTGCCGATATGCCTTTACTCGGCGAAATTGCCCTCAGCCGCAAACTCTATTTCAAACCTGCCGACCCCGGGGCAGACATTTACGACATCCTGCAAACCCTGAAACAATCACCTTCCGCCGATAAAAACAAAATCCGCTTCTTTATCGTAACCGATTTTCAAAACATCGCCGCCTATGACACTAAGGCCGATGACTATCTCGAATGCGCCTACACCGACTTGGCGCAGAACTACGGCTTTTTCCTTCCCCTTGCAGGCTTGGAAAAAAGCAGCGGATTTGAAGAAAATCCCGCCGACACCAAAGCCGCCGAAAAAATGGGGCGCCTTTTCGACCATATCTGCCGCACCAACCATCTTGAAAAACCCGAAGACATCCATGCCCTCAATGTCTTCCTGACCCGCCTGCTCTTCTGCTTTTTTGCCGAAGACACCAAAATCTTCCCTAAAGACGGCTTTACCAAACTCATCGAAAGCCATACGCACAAAACCGGCGAAAATACAGACGAAGTCCTGACTGCACTTTTCCAAACCCTCGACACGCCACCTGAAAATCGTTCCGAAGCCCTGCCCGTCCATCTTGCAAATTTCCCCTATGTCAACGGCGGACTTTTCCAAGCAGACGAGCCCGTTCCCGATTTCGATGCCCGCACCCGCCGCCTCTTGCTCGAATGCGGCAAACTCGACTGGTCCGAAATTAATCCCGACATCTTCGGCTCCATGTTCCAAAGCGTCATCAATCCCGCCCAACGTAGCCGCCTCGGACAGCACTACACCTCCGTCCCCAACATCATGAAAGCCATCAAGCCACTCTTTCTTGACGACTTTCAGGCGGCATTCCAAGGCATCTTCAAACGTTTTTCCAGCGATGAAGGTCGTCTGAAAGCCCTATACAGCCTTTCCATGCGGCTGGGCAACATCAAAATCTTCGATCCCGCCTGCGGCAGCGGCAATTTTCTGATTATCGCCTACAAAGAACTGCGCCGCCTCGAAATCGAAATCTTCAAGGCCGTCAAAAAAATCGACAGCAACGCCCTATTCGACAGCAGAATCCGTCTCGACCAGTTTTACGGCATCGAGCTGGACGACTTTGCCCACGAAATCGCCATGCTTTCCCTCTGGCTTGCCGAACACCAGATGAACCTTGCCCACGAAAGCGAAATCGGCAACAGCCTGCCCACCCTGCCCCTCAAAAGCGGCGGCAACATTAAGGCCGCCAACAGCCTGTGAACTGGCCCCCAAATCTTGGACACTCATAAAAGCCTATTCAGGCGCTCT
>CALDNV010000241.1:0-10500 GCA_937914605.1 uncultured Neisseria sp. | reverse complement strand
GTACTGTCTGCGGCTTCGTCGCCTTGTCCTGATTTAAATTTAATCCACTATATTATTCTATTGGCGGCTGCGTATCGTCCAGTATTCCTTCGCCACGTTGCTCTACCGTCCAAACGGCTCGTTCCGCCGCCAATTCCCTGCACAATACTTCCTTCACTTTTTCCAACTTCATGCCGCCGCAGATAAATGCGTCTATGGCGGCGAAGCGGTGTTCCGGCCAAGTGTGGATGCTGATGTGGGATTCGGCGAGCAATAAGATGCCGGTAATGCCGCCTGCACCGCCAAAGGTGTGGAAACGCTCGGCGAGGATGGTGGCTCCTACGGCTTGGGCAGCGGCTTTGAGGGCGGTTTTCAGACGACCTTCGTCTTTCAAGACAGCTTCATCACAGCCATATAAATCTAAAAGACCGTGATTGCCGGGGATATGGGTCATTTATGGCCTCCGGAGAAACCTCCGCCGCCGGAATAGCCGCCGGAATGCATACGCGAGCCGTCGGATTCGGAAGAGCCGTAGCTGATGATCATGGAGATGATGATGATAATGGTGCTGAAAATGATGTAAGTGGCTCTCGACATGTTAATCCTCGTCCTCGTCTTCTTTGCCCATAGTCCACAACAACCAAGTTCCTATAAAGATGACGGTAAATGAGGCAGAGTTGCCGTCGGTCAGCAGCGCAGGAAGGTTGACGACAACCAAGATGGCGATCATGACAAACCGCAATTGGTTATCGACCCCGTCTGCGTTCATTTTTGCCGTGTATCTGGGCGCTTCCGCCTGCAAACCGAAAGCGCCGGCAACTTTGCCGTAGGTAGTGCGCGTGCTTTTACTCCATGCCAGCTCGTGTTCAGTCAGCTCGGCACAAAGTTTGCTGTTGCTGCCGACTTGGTAGTCGGTGTAATACGCCAAATCACCCGAACGGATATGCCAGTAAAACGCGCCGGCGGCGACTTCGACTTTGCCGCCGTAGGAATAAAGTTCATCACAACCTTGCGGTTTGCGGGCGCTGTTTAAACGCGGCCAGTTGTTTTGCGTTTCAGACTGGCTCCACTCGCCGTCGGACGATTCGACCAACCACAAAAAGCCTTTCTGCGGATTGTAAAGCAGGTATTCGACCCACCAACCGACTGGCGTCAGTATCCGCCGTTTGCCTTCAAACATATATTCATAAGTCGCATCGGGGTCCAGTTCGGAATACCTGACTGCACCCATCACGAAATAATCATTGTCATTCAGACGACCCTGCGTGCCGATAGGCAGGGTAAACAGTTTACTCTGCGACACACGCATGGCATTGGCAGTAATCAGTCGCGCTTTTTCCTTGCCGACTTCCAATTGGCTGCCGCAGCTCGGGCAAATCAGAAAATCGGTGACACCGCTCAACCAATGGACGGACACCCCGCAATTCGGACAATTTTCCGAATGATGGCTGCCTTTCAGACGACCTGCCGCTTCACGGATTTGGTCGTCGGTACGGGTATTCTGCAGTTTCAGTTCATTTAGGCCGACCATACTGCCGTAATAGATTTCGGGAGGATCATCGCCGTAATCTATCGTCAGGAAAAGACCTGAGCATCGCCAGTCTATGACTTTACTTGTCGTATCTTCAGTCAGCTTAAACGGCAATTCGCCCTGCGCCGCCGATTTTCTGAGGCTGATTTCACGCTTATCCGACGGAACAAAGTTTTTATTTTGAAAATTGAAATTGCAACCGCCCGGCACGACGTCGTGAAAGTCCGGCACAACTTCAGGCGATTCAACCAAGCGCGTCATGGAATACAGGTCGCCGGATTCAGACAGCCAACCGGTTTGCCCGTCATCAAACAGCGCATACCATTCGTTCCATACACCATCGTCGTATTGCACCTGAAGCCGTCCGACCAAGGTAAATGGGCGGGTAACGTATGTCCCTGTCGTGCCGATTTGCAGCGGGCTGAAATCCTCCAACAAAGCGGAATCGCGTCCGGAATCGACGATACTGTCATCCTGCCGCACCAGCATGCTGTTGCAGTAGCCGCACACCAGCGTAACGGCTGTCGCGGAATACGCCTCAACAGGCGCGCCGCAGCTCGGGCAGTCGGTTTTGAAGAATGGGGTGTTTGACATGAATTTTCTTTTTCGGAATTTCAGACGACCTGAGACAAACCGATACAGGCTTCAGCCGATGCTTAAAAAATACTGGCAAATAAATATCTTGCCGCATTTTCCAAAACGCAAACAGCGTCCGCACTATCCGTATGCCGATGCAGACTGCAGCAAACAAGCAGTCGGCAGCAATATGATTGTATAGTAAAACAAAACGGCTTGGGTACGGAATCAGGCAAGCACAGCCGCATCCTACCGAATTTAACCCATCTATACGACAAAGGTCGTCTGAAAACCTGTCATCGTTTATCTGCATCATTCGGACCATCACGCTATGTTTGATTTGTCCTATTCGCTCACAAATAGTCAAATTGATATTGTTATTTATTACAAATGCTGTATTATGTTCGGGTAATTGTAACAAATAAAACAATAACATCATAAACTCCCAATTATCTACAATATTTTCCCGTCATTCAGACGACCTCATCCCACAGATTTTCGATTTTTCAACACCTCAAACCATTTTGTATGGCTTGTTCGTTAAATTTTGCGCGTTTTAAATTTGGAGAATCGACGTGAATTTTGACTATATTGCCCACGTCCGCCAAGACTCATCAGAAAATTGGCATTCCCATCCCCTGCAAAAACATCTACAAAAAGTCGCCCAACTCGCCAAGCGTTTTGCAGGGCGTTACGGAGCGTTGTTTGCCGAATATGCGGGGCTTTTGCACGATTTGGGGAAATTTCAGGAAGCTTTTCAGAAATATATCCGTCATGCATCCGGTTTTGAAAAAGAAAATGCCCATTTGGAAGATGTCGAATCTACCAAGTTGCACAAAATTCCGCATTCCACTGCTGGTGCCAAATATGCAGTAGGACACCTTAATCCGCTTTTTGGGCATTTGTTGGCGTATTTGATTGCCGGGCATCATGCGGGGTTGGCAGATTGGTATGACAAAGGCAGCCTGAAACGCCGTCTGCAACAGGCGGATGATGAGTTGGCGGCATCTTTGTCGGGTTTGGTGGAAAGTGGTTTGTCTGAAGGTTTTTTCCCGTTATCAGATGATGATCTGAAGCGGGATTTTTTTGTATTTTGGAAAGACGGGGCAAAGCTGGAAGAGCTGCATATTTGGCTGCGTTTTCTCTTTTCCTGTTTAGTGGATGCCGATTTTTTAGATACCGAAGCCTTTATGAACGGCTATGCCGATGCAGATGCCGCGCAGGCTGCCGGATTGCGCCCGAAATTTCCCAGTTTGGATGAGTTGCACCGGAGATATGAGCAATATATGGCGCAACTTTTAGAAAAATCAGATAAAAATTCAACTTTAAATCAAGAACGCCATACCATTTTGCAGCAATGTTTTTCCGCCGCTGAAACCGACCGCACTTTGTTTTCTTTAACTGTGCCAACCGGCGGCGGCAAAACTTTGGCGAGCTTGGGGTTCGCTTTGAAGCACGCTCTGAAATTCGGCAAAAAACGCATTATTTACGCGATTCCCTTCACCAGTATTATTGAGCAGAACGCCAATGTTTTCCGCAAAGCATTGGGCGATGATGTGGTATTGGAACACCATAGCAATTTGGAAGTGGCCGATAACAAAGAAACCGCCAAAACCCGCCTTGCCACGGAAAATTGGGATGCGCCGCTGATTGTTACCACCAACGTGCAACTGTTTGAAAGCCTGTTTGCGGCAAAAACCAGCCGCTGCCGCAAGATTCACAATATTGCCGACAGCGTGGTGATTTTGGATGAAGCCCAGCAGCTTCCGCGCGATTTCCAAAAACCGATTACCGATATGATGCGGGTGCTGGCGCGCGACTACGGTGTTACCTTTGTGCTGTGCACGGCGACTCAGCCCGAACTTGGCAAAAATATTGACGCATTCGGTCGCACTATTTTGGAAGGCCTACCGGACGTGCGCGAGATTGTGGCGGATAAAATTGCCTTATCGGAAAAACTGCGCCGCGTCCGCATCAAAATGCCGCCGCCAAACGGCGAAACGCAAAGCTGGCAGGAAATTGCCGATGAAATTGCTGCGCGTCCGTGTGTTTTGGCGGTGGTCAATACGCGGAAGCACGCCCAAAAACTCTTTGCCGCCCTGCCTTCTGACGGCATCAAACTGCATTTGTCCGCCAATATGTGCGCCACGCACCGTAGCGAAGTCATTGCGCTGGTTCGCCGATATTTGGCACTGTATCGCGCAGGCAGCCTGCACAAGCCTTTATGGTTGGTCAGCACGCAGTTGATTGAAGCCGGCGTGGATTTGGATTTTCCTTGCGTTTATCGGGCGATGGCAGGGCTGGACAGCATTGCCCAAGCGGCGGGGCGGTGCAACCGTGAAGGCAAACAGCCGCAGTTGGGTGAAGTGGTCGTGTTCCGTGCCGAAGAAGGCGCGCCCAGTGGCAGCCTGAAACAGGGGCAGGATATTACCGAAGAGATGCTGAAAGCAGGGCTGCTTGACGACCCGCTTTCCCCGTCGGCATTTGCCGAATATTTCCGCCGGTTCAACGGCAAAGGCGATGTGGACAAACACGACATTACAAGACTCTTGACGGCAGAATCATCAAATGAAAATCCGCTGGCAATTAAATTCCGCACCGCTGCCGAACGTTTCCGCCTGATTGATAACCAAGGCGTGACACTCGTTGTGCCGTTTATCCCATTGGCTCATTGGGAAGAAGGCGGCATTCCGCAAATTATCAAAGCAAACGAGTTGGACGATTTTTTCAGACGACATTTGGACGGCGTGGAAGTTTCAGAATGGCAGGATGTTTTGGACAAACAACGCTTTCCTCAGCCGGCCGACAATTCCTTTGGGCAAACTGACTGCCCGCCGCTGCCTGAGCCGTTTGAAAGTTGGTTCAAATTTTTAGAAAACGATCCACTCAAACACAAATGGGTTTACCGCAAATTACAACGCTACACGATTACCGTGTATGAACACGAACTGAAAAAGTTGCCTGAACATGCCGTTTTTTCCAGAGCGGGATTGCTGGTGTTAGATAAGGGCTATTACAAAGCCGTGCTTGGCGCGAATTTTGATGATATGGCTTGGCTGCCTGAAAATTCGGTTTTATGAAAAATGCCCCTATTTCTAGGGGCATTTTGCCATTTTTAACATGGCATTATAGTTTCAACACACAGCCGCCCAGAAGCGACTGACCGCTAATAATCCATTTAATCAATTGTATGGAAAGAGGTTTAGCGTGGGCATATTTTACAGTTTATTGAAAAAATAAGCGAATCACACTTGACATGAGTAGTATGGTAATATTAATATGGCTTTATAGAATTGTTAATGAGGAGTCGATATGAGTTTCATTTTAGAAATTAGCGGTGAGCTGGCGTGCTTTACCAGGCCTGAGCTCAAGGTGGAACGGGTTAGTTATCCCGTAATTACACCATCAGCAGCACGAAATATCCTAATGGCAATCTTGTGGAAACCCGCCATTCGATGGCAGATACAGAAGCTCGAGATTCTCAAACCGATTCAGTGGACGAATATCCGCCGTAACGAAGTGGGAACCAAAATGAGTGAACGCAGCGGCTCGCTCTATATTGAAGACAACCGCCAGCAGCGCGCATCCATGCTGCTGAAAGACGTTGCCTATCGCATCCACGCCGATTTTGACATGACAAGTGAAGCAGGCGAGGGCGACAACTACGTCAAATTTGCCGAAATGTTCAAACGGCGCGCAAAAAAAGGGCAGTATTTTCATCAGCCTTATTTGGGTTGCCGAGAGTTTCCCTGCCATTTCAGGCTGCTTGAAAAGGTTGAAGACGGTTTGCCGCGCGAAGACATCACCCAAGATTTCGGCTTTATGCTGTACGACATGGATTTCAGCAAATCCGACCCGCGCGATTCCAATAACGCCGAACCTATGTTTTACCAATGCAAAGCGATAAATGGCGTAATTACCGTGCCCCCAGCTAATAGCGAGGAGGTGAAACGATGATTCTGCACGCACTCACCCAATACTACCAACGCAAAGCCGAAAGCGATGGTGGTGTTGCCCCGGAAGGGTTTGAAAACAAAGAAATCCCGTTCATTATTGTTATAGACAAACAGGGCAAATTTATTCAGCTTGAAGATACCCGCGAGTTGAAAAATAAGAAAAAAGTTGCCCGCACTTTTTTAGTGCCGAAAGGCTTGGGCAGGAGCGGTTCAAAATCCTACGAAGTAAGCAATTTATTGTGGGATCACTACGGTTATGTGCTTGCCTATGCCGGAGAAAAAGGGCAGGAGCAGGCAGATAAACAGCATGCCAGCTTTACTGCCAATGTAAACGAATTGAAACAGGCGTTGCCCGATGATGCAGGTGTTGCCGCCGTTGCCGCCTTTCTGGCTTCTGCGGAAGAAAAAAGCAAAGTCATGCAGGCCGCAAATTGGGCGGAATGTGCCAAAGTCAAAGGCTGTAATCTCAGCTTCCGCTTGGTGGACGAGGCAGTAGATTTGGTTTGTCAATCAAAGGCGGTTCAGGCATATGTGAGTCAAGCTAATCAGGCACAATCCGATAACATCCCCAAAGGCATTTGCCTAGTAACGGGCAAACTTGCGCCGATTGCGCGGCTACATAACCCCGTGAAAGGTGTGAACGCCAAGCCCGCCCCGTTTACATCGGTAAATCTGTCGGCTTTTGAATCATACGGCAAAGAGCAGGGCTTTATCTTTCCTGTGGGTGAACAAGTCATGTTTGAATACACCACAGCCTTAAACACCCTGCTTGCCGGTGAAAACCGCTTCCGTATCGGCGATGTAACAGCCATCTGTTGGAGTGCGAAACCGACTCCGTTGGAAGAGTATCTTGCTTCGCTGATTAGCGGCGGCGGCAAAGACAATCCCGATGCCCATATTGATGCGGTCAAATCACTTTATAAAAGCTTGTACAACGGCAAATATACAGAACCTGACGGCAAAGAAAAATTCTACCTTTTAGGTCTATCGCCCAATTCCGCGCGGATTGTCGTCCGCTTTTGGCATGAAACCACTGTTGCCGCCTTATCCGAAAGCATTGCGGCGTGGTATGACGATTTGCAGATAGTGCGTGGCGAAAACTCGCCATACCCCGAATATATGCCGCTACCACGCCTGCTGGGCAATTTGGTGTTGGACGGCAAAATGGAAAATCTGCCGTCCGATCTAATCGCCCAAATAACCGATGCCGCACTCAACAACCGCGTTTTACCCGTCAGCCTGTTGCAGGCTGCTTTGCGGCGCAACAAGGCGGAACAGAAAATTACCTATGGCAGGGCAAGTCTGCTTAAAGCCTATATCAATCGCGCAATCCGCGCGGGTCGTCTGAAAAACATGAAGGAGCTAACTATGAGCTTAGATAGAAACCGTCAAGACATCGGCTATGTGCTGGGGCGGCTGTTTGCCGTACTGGAAAAAACACAGGCCGAAGCCAATCCCGGCTTGAACGCCACCATTGCCGACCGCTATTTCGGTTCGGCAAGCAGTACGCCGATTGCCGTATTCGGCACACTGATGCGCCTGCTGCCGCACCATTTGAACAAGCTGGAATTTGAAGGACGTGCCGTACAACTGCAATGGGAAATCCGCCAGATTTTGGAACATTGTCAGAGATTTCCCAACCATTTGAATTTGGAACAGCAAGGCCTATTCGCCATCGGTTATTACCACGAAACCCAATTCCTGTTTACCAAAGACGCATTGAAAAACCTGTTCAACGAAGCGAAAACCGCATAAGGAGCAAATGCTATGACTATTGAAAAACGCTACGACTTTGTCTTTTTATTTGACGTGCAAGACGGCAACCCCAACGGCGATCCCGACGCAGGCAACCTGCCGCGCATCGACCCGCAAACCGGTGAAGGTTTGGTAACCGATGTTTGCCTGAAACGCAAAGTCCGTAACTTTATCCAAATGACCCAAAATGACGAACATCACGACATCTTTATCCGCGAAAAAGGCATTTTGAACAACCTGATTGACGAAGCCCACGAGCAGGAAAACGTAAAAGGCAAAGAAAAAGGCGAGAAAACCGAAGCTGCCCGCCAATACATGTGCGGCCGTTATTACGACATCCGCACATTCGGCGCAGTGATGACTACCGGCAAAAATGCAGGACAAGTGCGCGGTCCCGTGCAACTGACTTTTTCTCGCTCTATCGATCCCGTCATGACCTTGGAACACAGCATTACCCGCATGGCGGTTACCAACGAAAAAGATGCCAGTGAAACCGGCGACAACCGTACCATGGGTCGCAAATTCACCATCCCCTACGGGCTATACCGCTGCCACGGCTTCATTTCTGCCCATTTCGCCAAACAAACAGGCTTTTCCGAAAACGATTTAGAGCTGTTTTGGCAGGCGCTCGTCAATATGTTCGACCACGACCATTCCGCCGCACGCGGACAAATGAATGCACGCGGGCTTTATGTGTTTGAGCACAGCAATAATCTGGGCGACACACCTGCCGACAGCTTGTTCAAACGTATTCAGGTTGCTAAAAAAGACGGAGTGGAAGTAGCAAGGAGTTTTGACGACTACCTTGTGAGCGTGGACGATCAAAATCTTGGCGAAACCAAGCTGCTGCGTAAATTAGGCTGAAAATGACCACACTTTTAACCGAAACCCAAGGGGAAAATCAGGACACGCGCCTGATTCCCCTTTCCGCCCTGCAACACTACGCCTTCTGCCCGCGCCAATGCGCCTTGATTCACAACGAGCAGGCGTGGGCGGAGAACTATTTGACCGCGCAGGGCAAGGCGCTGCATGAGCGGGTGGATTCGGGCGAGCCGGAAACGCGTAAGGGTGTGCGCTTTGAGCGGACGGTGCATGTGTCGGCAGAAAAGCTGGGCATCAGCGGTGTGTTGGATTTGGTGGAAGTGGACACGAAAACAGGTCGTCTGAAACCCGTGGAATACAAACGCGGCAAGCCCAAACCCGACCCGATGGACGAAATCCAGCTTTGCGCCCAAGGTTTGTGCTTGGAAGAAATGACAGGGCAAACCGTCTCTGAGGGCGCACTGTGGTATATGCAAACCCGCCACCGCGTCCCTGTCGTGTTTTCAGACGACCTACGCACCCAAACACTCGCCACCATCGCCGCCGTACGCGAACTTCTAAACAGCGGACAAACCCCGCCGCCTAACTACGGCAAACGCTGCAAAGCCTGCTCGTTGGTGGAGATTTGCCAGCCGGAGTTGTTGGGGAAACGGGATAGGAGTGTGGGGTATGTGGAGGGGTTGTTTAAGAACTAGTAAAATAAAACTTTTAATTATTTACATCACTTAATAAAGGATACATTTATGGAAAGTTGCAATAATCAAGAAAGTAATGATTTATTTGATAACTCTATTATGCAATTACAGAAAATTGCAGAAGACATAGTAGTATTAGATTATAAATTTAACTGTCTAGAATTAGATATGTATGACACTACAAATTACACATCAAAACTATTTATAGAAAGGCAATTTGAACAACTTCGAGCAATGCTTGCATTAAAGGATAATGAAAGCCATATTTTAATTGCTAGAAGTATGTTCGAAGGGGCTGTTTATTTAGGATGTTTTGTTCAAAATAAAGAATTATCAGATGATTGGAGGAATTATAGCTTGGTGATAGATAAAGGAAGACTAGATGAGCTTTCTGATAAATCTTCTGTACCTAAAGAGGTGATTAATTTATTAAATGAAAATAAGGATATTATCGAGTCTTTTAAAAATAAAAAGGGTAAATTTTATAATTCTTGGACAAAAGGTAAAACGATAAAAGAGCTGGCAGAAATTGCTCAACTGGACAGTTTTTATAAAAACTACTATTCGTCAATGTCTGATTACCATCATTGGGGAACAAAATCTTTTGGAATTCGTTATAAATATAACGACAAACAGACTGGAGTAGAAAAATTGGATACAGCCGAAATAAGACGAGATAGTTTTAGTGCTTGGTGTATGTCAATTTCATCTATTTTATCTGCATTGAAAATTCTAAGTATTAAGTCAAATAATGATGAACTTAAGAAAATTATTTCAAAGTTAGAAGGTGAGTTACATAATATTCCGGGAACAGTATCTACTAATATAAACTACAGTTGTAATAATAGTTAATAAGTAAGTGTAGGTTGTGTTAGCCGTAGGAGTAACCAAACAAAACGCCGAAATTTCAAGCTAAGGTCGTCTGAAAAACAATACTTGGGAAACCAAGCCGTTCCGCTGAGCTACGGCGTTCCGCCTAACCCAGCCTACCAATAATTTTCAGGTAGCCCTAATCTGTCAAATACCCAAAAAACTGCGGTCAAACCCCAAGGAGTTTTCCTCATGCGTAAACTGCAAAACACACTGTATATCACCACCCAAGGCAGCTATCTGCATAAGGAGCGGGAGACGCTGGTGGTGGAGCAGGAGCGTAAGAAGGTGGCGCAGTTGCCGGTGCATTCCATCG
>CALDNV010000240.1:0-3450 GCA_937914605.1 uncultured Neisseria sp. | reverse complement strand
TGTACTGTCTGCGGCTTCGTCGCCTTGTCCTGATTTAAATTTAATCCACTATAAAAATAAAACGTCGTCTGAATGGGGTTTTCAGACGACGTTTCGTATTAGATGGTAGGCTTATCGATTGGAAACTGTTGAGTCCTTACCCTGCTCAAGTTCGCAGGAAACCATGTTTTAAGGCATTAAAGCACAAGTTTATCTGATCGAACGTTCTACACGATTTCTGGCTTATCCATCTGCTGAGACACAAAAAACAAGCCGCCGAAAAAATCGGCGGCTTGTTGAATATCATCACGATTGAAAGCCCTGTGCATGATTTCATCGATGCCCGGTATTCAATGCGCTTTACTCTTGGACAAAAGTAACGCCGTGAAGATGGGAATTGAGGATGGCGGTCCGTAAGGCAGTCAATGCTTTGGGGCGGACGAAGTTCCGACGGTATGCCAAAACGACGCGGCGGTGCGGTACGGAGCCTGAAAACGGGATAATGCTGAACAATAAATGGTCGTTTTCGGTCAGTGCGGTAGCGGGCATGACGCTGATAGCGAGACCGCTGGCAACCATGTGGCGGATGGTGTTGATGGAGCTGCCTTGCAGGGTGTTGGTCAGACCTTGGATTTTCTGCTTGGCGGCCAGCTCGGAGCAGCTTGATAAGACCTGATCGCGCATACAGTTGCCTTCAGTCAGCAACAAGACCTGCTCTTCGCTCAACATCTGCGGGGTGACGGCATCGAGTTCTTCGAAATGGTGTCCTTTGGGAACGATGACGAAGAAAGGCTCGTCATACAGCGGCTCGGTGACGATGCCCGGCTCTTGGAAGGGTTCTGCGACTACGATGGCATCGACGTCGCCGCGTTTGAGCGATTCGGTCAGGATGTGCGTGTAGTTTTCTTCAAGCATCAGGGGCATTTTCGGCGCGGTTTCGCGCAGGGAAATGATGAGCTTGGGCAGAAGGTAAGGGGCGACGGTAAAAATCAGACCGAGTTTGAATGCGCCTTCCAATTCGTTTTGCTCTTCGCTGGCAAGGTGCTTGATCAGCTCGGCTTCTTCCAACACGCGGCGGGCTTGGGCAACGATACGCTCGCCCGCTTCGGTGGTGATGATGTCGTTGCTGCTGCGGTCAAACAGGGATACCGACAGCTCTTCTTCCAGCTTTTTGATGGCGATGGAAAGGGTGGGCTGGCTGACAAAGCAGCGGCGCGCGGCACGTCCGAAATGACGTTCCTGCGCGACGGCTACGATGTAACGCAATTCGGTCAAGGTCATGTGTTAAGCCTTTTTCTGTTCCGTTTTTTGTTCAGGCAGGGTGATGTTCAATTCGAGAACGTCCATACCGTCCTGCTTTTCTTGGGAAATGCGGATGTCGTCCAGGGAAACGTTGACGTATTTGGACAATACTTCCAGCAATTCTTTGCGCAGGGTCGGCAGGTAATCGGGCGCTTGACCTTCTTGCGCGCGCTCTTGGGCAATGATGATTTGCAGACGGTCGCGTGCAACGGCGGCGGTTTTCGGTTTTCTGCCGAACAACATATCCATTAATGACATGACTTAGCCTCCGAACAGCCGTTTGAAGAAGCCTTTTTTCTCGGCTTCGAGGAAACGCATTTCACGGTTTTCACCCAAGAGGCGCGCGATAACGTCTTTGTAGGCTTCTGCGGCAGTCGCGCTGTCTTGGTGGATGACGGGTTCGCCGGCATTGGACGCTTGCAGGACGTTTTGCGATTCGGGAATGACGCCGATGAGCGGGATGCGCAAGATGTCGCAAATGTCTTGTACGGACAGCATTTCGCCTTTGTTGACGCGCTCGGGCGAGTAGCGGGTAATCAGCAGGTGTTCTTTGACCGTGCCGCCTTGTTCGGCTTTGCGGGATTTGCTTTGCAGGATGCCCAAGATGCGGTCGGAGTCACGGACGCTGGATACTTCGGGGTTGGTGGTGACGATGGCTTCGTCGGCGAAGTAGAGCGCCATCAATGCGCCTTGTTCGATACCGGCGGGGGAGTCGCAGATGATGTATTCGAATCCCATTTTGTCACTGCTCAATTCCTGCATGACTTTCTCAACGCCTTCACGGGTCAGCGCGTCTTTGTCGCGGGTTTGCGATGCGGGCAGGATGAAGAGGTTTTCGCAGTTTTTGTCTTTAATCAGAGCCTGGGTGAGCGTGGCTTCGCCTTGGATAACGTTAACCAGGTCGTAAACGACGCGTCGTTCGCAACCCATAATCAGGTCGAGGTTGCGCAAGCCGACGTCAAAGTCGATGACGGCTGTTTTGTGGCCGCGCAGAGCCAGTCCGGTTGCGATACTGGCGCTGGTCGTGGTTTTGCCTACGCCGCCTTTGCCTGAAGTTACTACGATGATTTTTGTCACGATGTTTCCTTTATCAAATGCTTGGAATGGTTAATCTGTGTCGATTGCGCTGATAACCAGGCGGTTGTCTTGCAATGAAACCTGTACGGCTTTTTTGTGCAGGTGGTCGGGCAGGTCTTGTTCGAAATTGCGGTAAATACCCGCTACGGAGACCAGTTCCGCCTGCATGGAGTGGATGAAGATGCGCGCGTTGGTGTTGCCTTTCGCGCCAGCCAGAGCCCTGCCGCGCATGGGCGCATAAATATGAATGTTTCCGTCGGCAATGAGTTCCGCACCTTGGCTGACGATGCCGGTCACGATAAGGTCGCCGTTTTCCGCGTAAACCTGTTGTCCGGTGCGGACGGGGGTGCTGATGAGGACGGTCGGGTTGCTGATGACCGTTGCCTGAACGGGTGCAGGCTCTTGGTTGATTTTGGGCTGTTGCGGCTCGGATTTGTCGCTACGGCTGAAAACCAAATGGTAACGTGCTGCGAAGGATGCCCAATATTCGCTTTCGTGGCGCAGCCCCAGAATCTGCATGCCGTAACGGGCGAAAAGGGAAATCATGGAACCGATGTCCAATGACTCGGGATGGTCAAAATCCTGCACATCCAAAACGAAGGGGACGACATCCAATTCTTGGTATTGACCGGCGCGTTGGCGCAAAAATTCTTCCAGCTCGGTCAAGTCTGCGGTATGCAGGTGAATAGCCAGCACGTCAAGCCGGGCTGACTTTATGTCGAAGGCGGGTTTCATAATAGTGAGTAAATCATAAAATTTTTTAATTGTATAAGTTTACCGTGTAAATCTTGGCTATTCAATCCGTTTGGGCCGTCTGAAGTGAAATTTCCTGTATCTATCAGGTTGAAATCACGGCTGGAACGAGATTGCAAGTTGATTGCAAGGTTTTGTCATGAAATGACGTTATCTTTAAAGTTGTTTGAAGTGGCGTAAAAGCGACAACAGGTCGTCTGAAATCCGGAGCAGGCTCTGAATCTGGACGATCCGTCAACGGGATGAACAGATTTTTTTATATAAGGACGGTCGGTCATTGAAGGAATATAGTGGATTAACTTTAAACCAGTACGGCGTTGCCTCGCCTTAGCTCAAAGA
>CALDNV010000239.1:0-4947 GCA_937914605.1 uncultured Neisseria sp. | reverse complement strand
TCGCTTGTTCTCTCCATTTTCGCCTTCGGGAATTTCTGTTTTACCTGCTTTAAGTTCTGCCCTAATTTAATTCCTGCGATGCTGTCTTTTTGAATCAAACATTCGGCAGCGGCCGGCATGGTAAGACCTAAAATCAACGCGCTCATGATCCCGATTTTGTGCAACATGGTTACTTTCCTGTTTAATAAAAATAGGATATTAACATATCAATATATCTATATGGCAAGAATATCGTTTCAGACGACCTATTATTATTTTTTCCAACATCAAATCTTTTGCTAAAAAAGGTCGTCTGAAATCAAGGCATTCCCCATTTCAGACGACCTTTTTACCTTATCGACGGTAATGCCAAATCAACTTTCCGTCTTCGGATTCGGCAGCAAGAAATTCAATACAATCGCCAAAATGGCGCACAAACCGACGCCGGCAAAACTCAACGTACCGACATGAACCGCCATGCCGCCGACGCCAACTGTCAGAACCGAGCTGACAATCACCAGATTTTTCGGCTGCATCAAATCCACTTTCGCATCCACCAACGTTTTAATGCCCAAAGAAGCGATCGTGCCGAACAAAAGCAGCATGATGCCGCCCATTACGGGCAGAGGGATGGAAGTGAGGAAGGCATTGAATTTGCCGAAAAACGCCATGGCGATAGCGAAAATCGCCGCCCAAGTCATAATAACCGGATTGCTGTTTTTCGTAATCATCACCGCGCCCGTTACCTCGCCGTAAGTCGTTACCGGCGGACCGCCGATCAAACCTGCCACGCATACGCCCAAGCCGTCGCCCGCCAGTGTTTTATCCAAACCCGGGTCTTTGGTGTAGTTGTTGCCCGTTACATTGCCGATTGCCATGATGCCGCCGATGTGTTCGATGGCGGGCGCGATGGCGACGGGCAGCATAAACAGCGCTGCCTGCCAGTTGACTTGCGGTGTTTCAAAATGTGGTACTTCAAACCACGGCGCAGCCGCGATGGTGGTGGTATCTACCAAGCCCATGACCAAAGCCAAAATATAGCCTGCAGCCACGCCGATTAAAATCGGAACCAGTTTCATCATACGGCTGCCGAAAACCGATACAACCACCGTAACGGCAAACGTAAAGCCCGACAAAATCAGCGCATCCGCATAGTCTATTACTTGCTTTCCGCTGGATTTGCCCATTGCCATTTCACTTGCGGCTGCAGCGACAGACAAGCCGATGACCATAATCACAGGCCCGATAACCACAGGCGGCAGCAGCCGGTTGACCGTAGCCAGCCCACGCCATCTGATCAATCCGGCAAACACGAAATACATAAAACCCGCCGCAAACAGCCCGAACATGGTCGAAGGCAGGCCCCATGTTTTAAGGGAGTAGATAATCGGCGCGATAAAGGCAAAAGAAGAGCCGAGGAAAATCGGCACTTTACGCTTGGTGACTATTTGAAAGAGCAGCGTACCGATGCCCGCCCCTAAAAGTGCCAAGGAAGGATTCAGTTTGGTCAAAAGCGGAACAAGCACCATCGCTCCGAACGCCACAAACAAAATCTGCGCGCCGGAAACCGCCAATTTAAGCTGGTTCATCAAAAAGCCTCGTCAAATCAATTCAAACGGCGGGAATTATACAGTTTCACCCCATAAATGAACATTAATTTACAAATAATCCATTAAATATTCCAAGCCCCTGAAAACAAAACTGAACTGCCCTACTCCTAACCTGCCAAATCTTCATCTGAATTACCCAAACGAAATAATAACAAATAAAGTCAGGTTTATATCCAAGCTCCAATTGACACCAGAGGTCGTCTGAAACGCTTTTTCAGACGACCTCGGTTCTCATTATTAAATAATTATCTATATAATGCCTGCCTGATACGTCCTTTCAGACGACCTCCTACATTATTCTCAGAAAGCCAAAATATGAATACCAAACAAAAAGTCATCGCCATAGACGGACCCAGTGCATCGGGAAAAGGTACGGTCGCCTCCCGTGTCGCTCAGGCTTTAGGGTTCGATTATCTGGACTCCGGCGCGTTATACCGCCTGACCGCGCTGTATGCGAAGAAACGGGATGTGGAATGGAACGATGAAGAGGCGGTTGCCGAGTTGGCAGAAAATCTGCCTGCCCGTTTTGAAGGGTCTCAGGTTTTTTTGGAAGATGAAGACGTTTCAGGACAAATCCGCAGCGAAGCAATCGGTATGGGCGCTTCTGCAGTGGCGCAGTTGCCGAAAGTGCGTGCCGCTCTTTTGCAGCGGCAGCGTGATTTTCTGACGGGAAAAGGTTTGGTCGCCGACGGGCGCGATATGGGTTCGGTTGTATTCCCCGATGCGGCATTAAAGGTTTTCCTGACCGCAGGTGCGAAAATACGGGCGGAACGCCGCGCCAAACAAATCGGCATTCCGTGCGAAGGCTTGGAATTTGAACGGATTTTATCGGACATCGAGGCACGCGACGAAGCGGACCGCCGCCGCAGCGTCGCGCCCTTAAAGCAGCTTCCCGACGCGGAGCTTTTGGATACGGGCGGGCTGAGTATCGAAGAAGCTGTAAAAAAAGTGCTTGATTGGTATCATAAAGTTTGAAATTTAGGGTATAATCCCTTCGTTTTGTTTCAGACGACCTTTGGAGCATCCGAAGGTCGTCTGAAATATTTATTTTCAAAGCCTGCCGTGCCAAGGGCGGCAGGCATTCTCCAACCTACCCCGCACCCCTTGGCGGTGTACCGAAAAGAGTATATATGACTATGGAAAATTTTGCCCAGTTGCTTGAAGAAAGCTTTACCCTGCAAGAAATGAACTCGGGTGAGGTGATTACTGCCGAAGTCGTGGCAATCGATCAAAACTTCGTTACCGTTAATGCAGGTCTGAAATCAGAATCTCTGATTGACGTTGCTGAATTCAAAAACGCTCAGGGCGAGATTGAAGTTAAAGTTGGCGATTTCGTTACCGTTACCATCGAATCCGTTGAAAACGGCTTCGGCGAAACCAAACTGTCCCGCGAAAAAGCCAAACGCGCTGCCGACTGGATCGCTTTGGAAGAAGCGATGGAAAACGGCGACATCCTGTCCGGCGTTATCAATGGCAAAGTCAAAGGCGGCCTGACCGTTATGATCAACAGCATCCGCGCATTCCTGCCGGGTTCTTTGGTTGACGTACGTCCCGTTAAAGACACTTCCCACTTTGAAGGCAAAGAAATCGAATTCAAAGTCATCAAACTGGACAAAAAACGCAACAACGTCGTAGTTTCCCGCCGTGCCGTTCTGGAAGCTACTTTGGGTGAAGAGCGCAAAGCCCTGCTGGAAAACCTGCAAGAAGGCTCTATCATCAAAGGTATCGTTAAAAACATCACCGACTACGGTGCATTCGTTGACTTGGGCGGCATCGACGGCCTGTTGCACATCACCGACCTGGCATGGCGCCGTGTGAAACACCCGAGCGAAGTTCTGGAAGTCGGTCAAGAAGTTGAAGCCAAAGTCCTGAAATTCGACCAAGACAAACAACGCGTTTCTCTGGGTATGAAACAATTGGGCGAAGATCCTTGGAGCGGCCTGACCCGTCGTTACCCGCAAGGTACCCGCCTGTTCGGTAAAGTATCTAACCTGACCGACTACGGTGCGTTCGTTGAAATCGAACAAGGTATCGAAGGTTTGGTACACGTTTCCGAAATGGACTGGACCAACAAAAACGTACACCCAAGCAAAGTCGTACAATTGGGCGACGAAGTCGAAGTCATGATTCTGGAAATCGACGAAGACCGCCGCCGTATCTCTTTGGGCATGAAACAATGCCAAGCCAATCCTTGGGAAGAATTTGCCGCCAACCACAACAAAGGCGACAAAATCTCCGGTGCGGTTAAATCCATCACTGACTTCGGCGTATTCGTAGGCCTGCCCGGCGGTATCGACGGTCTGGTTCACCTGTCCGACCTGTCTTGGACTGAAGCCGGCGAAGAAGCTGTACGCAAATACAAAAAAGGCGAAGAAGTTGAAGCCGTTGTATTGGCAATCGACGTTGACAAAGAGCGCATCTCTTTGGGCATCAAACAACTGGAAGGCGATCCTTTCGGTAACTTCATCAGCGTAAACGACAAAGGTTCTTTGGTTAAAGGTTCTGTGAAATCTGTTGACGCCAAAGGTGCCGTTGTTGCCCTGTCTGACGAAGTAGAAGGCTACCTGCCTGCTTCCGAATTCGCAGCCGACCGCGTTGAAGACCTGACCACCAAACTGAAAGAAGGTGACGAGGTTGAAGCCGTTATCGTAACCGTCGACCGCAAAAACCGCAGCATCCGCCTGTCTGTTAAAGCTAAAGACGCTAAAGAAAACCGCGAAGCCCTGAATTCAGTCAATGCTGCTGCAACCGCCAGCGCAGGTACTACCAGCCTCGGCGACTTGCTGAAAGCCAAACTGTCCGGCGACCAAGAATAAGGTTGCAGACATGACGAAGTCTGAATTAATGGTTCGTTTGGCAGAAGTTTTTGCCGAGAAAAACGGTAACCAATTGCTGGCAAAAGACGTCGAATACAGCGTAAAAGTTTTGGTTGATACCATGACCCGCTCGCTTGCTCGCGGTCAGCGTATTGAAATCCGTGGCTTCGGCAGCTTCGATTTGAACCATCGCCCGGCCCGTATCGGCCGCAACCCCAAAACCGGCGAGCGTGTGGAAGTGCCTGAAAAACACGTCCCTCACTTCAAGCCCGGTAAGGAATTGCGTGAACGTGTGGACTTGGCTTTACAAGAAAATGCCAACTAAACCTGAGTAAACGAACGCCGCAGAAATGCGGCGTTTTTGTTGTCTGAAAATATGGTTCTCTATTGTTTTCGTAATTTGGGCGGAATTTGTAATGGAAAATTCATAGGGTCGTCTGAAATCATCTATAATACGTTTCTTTTAATGATTGCCCGTTGATAAAACGTATAGTGGATTAACTTTAAATCAGGACAAGGCGACGAAGCCGCAGACAGTACAG
>CALDNV010000238.1:0-4955 GCA_937914605.1 uncultured Neisseria sp. | reverse complement strand
TGAGCTAAGGCGAGGCAACGCCGTACTGGTTTAAAGTTAATCCACTATAAAACCACAAAATTACCCTGTTTTCCCAATTCAGACGACCCTTTCCACACAACGGATTTTAGCTACGGCAAAAACTATATTGAGATAACAAACCGCCATCCGGAAATAGGCTGTCCCATCCAAACTTGTCCCGAAATCAATGCCGCCCTCGTTCTTTAATATATCCGTAAACACTTGATTCGCTTATAATCCCCATACTTCCAAGTAAGCGGAGACTACGATGGACATGATGGCTTTCACGAATATTTTCTTAATCGTGCTATGTATTTTCACCATGCTGCTGGTGTGGTCGCGAAATTGGAAGCGCAAGCAGGCGTATTTTGAAAAAATCAAAAGCAATCCGGACAATCTGAAATGGCTCGAACAAAATCTGACTGGAAAAGAAACAGCAGACCTCAAAAACATCAACGAGCATTTCGGGCTGCCTTTGCTGCAAGCGAAACAATTACTTGAATACTACAAGCAGCAGTCGGAAAAATAATCTATCGTAAAAAATAATCTATGGTTTAAAACAGGTGGGCTGAATTCAGTCCGCCTTTTTTACCCGTTTCAAAAAAATCTTTTATTTCTGTATTGACAGAAATAAAAGACAAAAATAAAATACCCTCACTATGAAACTGAATCCGACCACTGAAAAATTTATCCTCCACTGGGGTGAAATGGGCACCAAATGGGGCGTCAACCGTACCGTTGCGCAAATCCACGCCCTGCTCTACATCTTAGGCAGACCGATGAATGCCGAAGAAATTACCGAAACGCTCGGCGTAGCGCGCTCCAATGTCAGCAACAGCATCAAAGAGCTGCAAAATCTGAGGCTGGTGCATACCGTGCATATCTTGGGCGACAGACGCGATCATTTTGAAACTTCAGACGACGTCTGGACTTTGTTCCGCACCATCGCAGAAATGCGCATGCAGCGTGAAATCGAACCGACGCGGCAATTTTTGCAAAGCCTGATCGACAGCCCTGAATTTAGTCAGGAAAATGAAACTGCCAAGCAGCGAATCCGGCAAACCCATGATTTCATTAACACGCTGACCATATGGGCAAATGAAATGTTGAAGCTTTCTACCTCAACCATGGTAAAAATTTTAAAAATAGGCGCCGGAATACAAAAATTTTTCCGATGATGTCGCCCCAATTGGTTTACAAGACACAACCCCCGGTTTCTCTTACTCAATCATAGGTGTGTTATGACGCATTCAACAGATGATTATTTCGACTATCCGAGAGGCAGAGTCATCATCGTTTATACTGCATCTACGGTATTTTTTGTATTTAGTATCGGCTACTATGCTTTATTATTTACCGTACCGGCCCTAATTTGCGGTTTGATCTTAAGCTTGACGTCTACATACAGGGACTTATGCGGCCTTATCCGGGCAATCATAACCGGATCATTATGCAGTTGCCTATATCTTTTATTGTTTGGTGCGGATTTTATCACCAGCCTCCTAGCCGGCGTGGTAATAGGCGGTACTTATTCTTTGATTGTCGGTCTTTTAAGTCTACCTAATCCTCCTGGGGAAGACGATATTCGGGAACCTGCCTAATTTTTTTACCTTTATATTTCTCTTTTGACAGAAATTTTAGAAATTACAGGCTAAATATATAAACAAACCAAAATGAAATTAGGAAACCAATATGTCCGCCAACACTACACGCAATCTCCCTGCTTACCTGTCTTACTCGATGGGGCTGCTATGGCTCTGGAGCGGTACTCAACCTCTGTTTTTCATGCCTGAAATGTCATTGGATTTGCTGCATTCGGTCGGTATTCCCAATCCGCTGCAATGGCCGACATTAATCGCCGCTTCACTGCTGGACATCGGTTTTGCCTTTTTATGCTTCAGCCGCTTTCGCGCCCGTTCCGAAATATGGCTGCTGCAATTGCTGACCGTCGCGGCATACAGCCTGATTATTGCCATCAGGCTGCCCGAAATGTGGGCGCACCCTTTTGCGCCTTTGGTAAAAAACCTGCCGATTATGGCTACTTTATTTTTCCTGTATCAATCCGTAGGAGATAAAAAATGAACACCTATTTAATCGTTAAAACCCTGCACATCATCTCGGCTACTTTAATGGTCGGCACCGGTTTTGGTACGGCGTTTTACCTCTTTTGGGCAAACCGCAGCGGTTCGGTCGCCGCGCAGTCGGTCGTATCGCATTGGGTCATCAAAGCAGATTGGTGGTTTACGACTCCCGCCGTCATTTTCCAACCCTTGTCCGGTTTATGGATGCTGTATGACCGCGGCTATACCGTTTCCACCATGCTGGAACAAAATTGGGTATGGATGACGCTCGGTTTATACATCCTTGCAGGCATTTGTTGGCTGCCTGTTGTCTGGCTGCAAATCCGTATGGCAAAGATTGCCGAAAAAGCGCATAAAGAAAACGCAGACACCATTCCGGAACCCTATTGGCGTTACGCCAGACGCTGGGAATTGCTGGGCTATCCCGCCTTTTGCGCCACTATCGTGATTTACTTCCTGATGGTGATGAAACCGATTTAAAGATTTTCAGACGACCTCAGCAACACCATAAAGAAAAACCATGAACATCATCATTTTCGGAGGCAGCGGCTTCATCGGCAGCCGTACCGCCCAAATCTTAAAAGAACAAGGTCACCAAGTTTACACGCCCGACCGCCGCGCCTTCGATTTTCTTCATCCTGACGAAACCGCCGCACGCCGTTTATTAGAGGGGCAAGACGTCCTCATCAACTGCATCGGCATCATGAGCCGTCATGCCGAAATACTCGAAACCGTACACCACCGCACGCCCAAACAACTCGCCGCATGGGCAAAAGCAGCAGGCATAAAACGCTGGATGCAACTATCCGCACTGGGTGCCGACCCATCTCAACCCATCAACTTTGTCGGCAGTAAAGGACGTGGAGATGATGCCGTCGCCCAAAGCGGCATCCCGATTGCCATAGCCAGACCATCCGTCGTTTACGGGCGAGGGGGAACCAGCTGCGAACTGTTCATCAAATTAGCCCGCCTCCCTTTACTTCCTCTACCGGAAGGCGGCCGCTTTCATTTGCAGCCCGTCCATCTTGCCGATGTTGCCGAAGGCTTGGCAAAACTTGCCGTCCAAACCGACACCGACCACAGCATCATCAATATGACCGGCAGCCAAACGCTGACCTTGGCGGAATACCTGACCACCCTCCGCCAAACCCTGGACCACAAACCCCCGCAACATATCCTGCCCATCCCCCTGCGCCTGCTTGACCCTGCGCTGCCGTTGGCAAACCTCCTCAGCAACGGCATCATCAGCCGCAACAGTTTTGACCTGCTCAAACAAGGCTCATGCGCCGATTATTCTGATTTTGCAGCTTTATTGGGGAGAGCGCCATTAGCTGCGGAAAACTTTTTCCGTCAAGGCTGAATCAGCTATACACACGAAAAGGTCGTCTGAAACCGCCCCGCCTAAAGCCGGTTTCAGACGACCTTTCGCCCTAATACAAGAGACCGCTGATACAATAAAGCGCCCGTATGAAAAATATTTTGCTACAATATGTAATTGTATGTTACATAAGCAGTATATCATCAATAAAATAATATTTTCATCACGGCTCATATCATGGCTCAGATTAAATTTAAAACACATCTTAAATGCATCCTACTTGCTTCCATCTTGCTCTCCGGCTGTCAGACTGCCTTTGAAGAAGATCAAACCCGGCGCAGCAAAATTACCCAATTCGCCCTCAATCACCCCGTAGCGGCGCAAGCCATCGGCATGGAAGACACAGGCTCCTTCAATATCAGCAGCAATGCCACGCGTTTTGCCTACCGCAGCGGCTTAGACGATACTGCCAACGGAGATGGCAAAGGCACACAGGTCAATGCCGTGCGCCAAGCCTTGTGGCAAGCCGCCATTACCTCCCAATTCGACAACGTAATCGCCGAAGAAGCAGGTAATGCCTACCTTGCCGACATCAAAATCCGCGAAGGGAAAATCAACTATTTCAGCCGTTATCTCGCGGATCAGGCAGTTGACCAACGCAACAACCGTATCGGCCGCAGCATCGGCAGCGGCAGACCCAATACCGACATGAAGGCCCTTGCCGAAAGTGTTTTGCTCTATTACCACAAAATCGGCTTGTGGACCGCATCGGAAACGCGTACCAACGGCCGCAAAGTATGGCGCATCACGCAAGAAAAACTCAGTCCTACCGCCTACCGCGAAGCCATGAAAAATATCGAGCCGTTGGATGCCGAAGGCTTGCGCGAGGAAGAGCGCAATATGCCCAAACCCGACAAAATCGACTCGATTTCCAAAACGGTTAAAGCCATCAGAAAAGTAAAAGACTGATTTTTCGACACTCTGTGCAAGTTTTGAGTAATTCATCAAAACAGCGTAAACTGTCGCAAACCCATTTTCAGACGACCCCTGCTTGAAAAGAGGTCGTCTGAAAACATTTCTCCTGCCGATTCAGCCGTTTCCAGAAGGACAAAGGACGATTATGAATTTCCCACCGCGTTACGTTTCCGCCACCCGTATGCGCCGTATGCGCAAAGACGACTTTTCCCGCCGCCTGATGCGCGAACACACCCTGACCGCAGACGATTTGATTTACCCCGTCTTCGTACTCGAAGGCAGCAATCAGGAAGAAGCCGTCCCCTCCATGCCCGGCGTGAAGCGGCAAAGCCTGGACAAATTATTGTTCACTGCCGAAGAAGCCCTCAAGCTCGGCATCCCCATGCTGGCACTCTTCCCCGTTGTTACCCAGAATAAAACCGAATGGGCGGAAGAAGCCTACAACCCCGAAGGACTCGTACCGACCGTCGTACGCACCCTGCGCGAGAAATTTCCCGAACTCGGCATCATGACCGACGTCGCCCTCGATCCCTACACCATCCACGGGCAAGACGGGCTGACCGATGCGAACGGCTACGTCC
>CALDNV010000237.1:0-5988 GCA_937914605.1 uncultured Neisseria sp. | reverse complement strand
AGACAGTACAGATAGTACGGCAAGGCGAGGCAACGCCGTACTGGTTTAAAGTTAAGCCACTATACCTATGGTAGCAAGCAAGCGTAGGTTGGGTTGGCAAACCCAACAAAAACCTGAATGTTGGGTCACGACCCAACCTACATCTGCTGATCCAACAGCTTGCTATAAACTATAAAACTTGGTACCTTCGATTTTAAACCCTATCGAGTTAATATTAAAAATGAATCTTATAAAATATCTGGTTACTTTACTCTTTATATTCTTTATCCCGCAAAATACCATGGCTGATTCTTCTGAAATTTACAGATATTCGGGTAAAAAACTATCGATAGAAAAAGAATATTCCCAACCTCTATTCCTTTACATGAAAGAAATAGAGGCTAGAGGATTAAACATCTCCGAATACAATATATCATGTAGTACTTACCTTGATAAAACAGAAAACAAATATTATGTTTTTACCTACTCTCCCCAAATATTAAATCCTCATCGCAGAGGAGGACATGGAATTATAGAAGTTCATATAAACGCTAAAACTCATGAAATCAAATCGCATTTTTCAAGATAGCACCTGTATTAGACACAAACAAGACAAACTATATGAAAAATAAAGATTCTTTGAGTTTTGATGCTTATTTAACATGTAAAAATTTATCAGCTACTGAATTACTCAATATCCTGCTGAATTCTAATACTCAAATTCGATACGAAGCAGCTAGAAGATTGCAATTTTTCCGGTATCGTGAAATTAGCGATATCGTCAAAAATGTTCTCTTAACAAGTCGGTATAGTCGGCATAGGGAAATTGCTGTCTTTATTCTCGGACAGATTCAGAATAAGCTTAATAAATCCGAACTTGAAGAAGTTTTATCTCTCTTAATTGATTTTATAAACAACGATAAAAGCATTAACGTAAAATCCTCAGCGATATCTTCTTTAGGGCATTTGTTTCATTATTATGATTTAGGAGAGGAAGAATTCTGCGCAATAGAAGGAAAAATTGAATTAATTTGGCAAATACAGAGATATTCTATCGTTATGGCTACTGCTTTTAGCTCTGCATTTTTTCCCAAAAGAGATTATATTGAAGAATATCTGATAAAAAATTTAAATAGCAAGCATCCGAAAGTAATTTCTTGGATCGTGTATGCTCTAAAAGAAAAAAGCTATCACTCGAAATCAATTGAAACTTTACTATTAAATAAACTAGACCATTTCCGCGTAGAATCATATGTTTATAGCGAGATAACTGCCTATTTAATTTCAACCGGCTCTGAGAAAATTATTCCATATATTGAAAATATGATATTAACCCAAAATAAAATTGATGATGAAATTTATATGGCGCTGAAACATAATTCATCAAAAAAATTTTCATCCATAAGAAAAATCATGTTGGAAAAATTTCAATAAATTATTTCAATAAATTATTAGTATGCCTCATAATATCTCATCTTCTATGCAGGCAATTTTGTTTTATTCTTAAACTCTATTTAATAACAAGGATTTAAATGAAATCTTATTTTTTGATATTTTGCGCACTGCTTACATCAGCCAATATTGCCCGAGCCGATACGATGGAAACCATGCGTATGCACGATAAGTCTTTGTCTAAGGTCTTGGTAGAAGCTGCCCGCGATGGCAGTTTTATTGACTTGGATAAAATCGGTCGCAGCATTGATATCCCCGAACTGGCGCATGAAATCAATCAAACTGCTAACCATACTATAAAAAACGACAGACAATTCAACAGCACATACCATGTTAACCAAGATCCATATCAACAATACGGTATCCGTAGTATTTCGTTTGCTGAATGGTCGTCTGAAAAAGGCAAGATGAAGCAGCTTGAATTTGAACTTCACAATAACCGCTGTCCGTTACCACCTACAAACTATGAAGAGTTCGCAGGCAGTCCCAGTTTTATCGGCCATTTAGACGGTAAAGACATATCCATTCTTACGTTACCCGCCCCGGCAAAGGCAAAACTGCTTTTTATGAAAAAACGTAAAGACAACTGCGCGGTCATGATTGTTCAAGAATTTGTCACAGCCGATTTCGGACCTGGAATTCATAAATAAAAAAGAATACTACAAACCACAGATAAAGCTTCGTTGCTATTGTTCTTTTGAACTGAGCCACGATAACTTCTAACTCAAGCAAAGGGTCGTCTGAAATCGTCAATTCGTCTTTCAGACGACCTTTCCTCCACTGGAATTTTTGATTTCTCAAAATCTTAACGTAACAAAAAACCTGCCCGAATCGTCGGGCAGGTTTGCTTATGGCTGAATCGAGTCGGATTAGTTTTTGTCCAGGTCGACCAGTTTGTTTTTGGCAATCCAAGGCATCATGGAACGCAGTTGCGCACCGACTTTTTCGATTTGATGGTCGGCAGTCAGGCGGCGGCGGGCGGTCATGCTGGCGTAGTTGACGGCGCCTTCTTGGATGAACATTTTAGCGTATTCGCCGGTTTGGATGCGTTTGAGGGCGTTGCGCATGGCTTCGCGGGATTTGTCGTTGATGACTTCCACGCCGGTAACGTATTCGCCGTACTCCGCGTTGTTGGAAATGGAGTAGTTCATGTTGGCGATGCCGCCTTCGTAAATCAGGTCAACGATGAGCTTCATTTCGTGCAGGCATTCGAAGTATGCCATTTCGGGCGCGTAGCCTGCTTCGGTCAGGGTTTCGAAGCCGGTTTTGATCAGTTCGACCACGCCGCCGCACAATACGGCTTGTTCGCCGAAGAGGTCGGTTTCGGTTTCTTCGCGGAAGTTGGTTTCAATCACGCCGCCTTTGGTGCCGCCGTTGGCTGCTGCGTAAGACAGGGCGATGTCGCGCGCTTTGCCGCTTTTATCTTGGTAAACGGCGATCAGGGAAGGCACGCCGCCGCCTTTCAGGAATTCGCTGCGTACGGTGTGGCCGGGGCCTTTGGGGGCGACCATAATCACATCCAAGTCGGCACGCGGTACGATTTGGTTGTAGTGGACGTTGAAGCCATGTGCGAAAGCGAGTACCGCGCCTTGTTTCAGGTTAGGCTCGATTTCGTTTTTATAGACGACGGGTTGGTTTTCGTCGGGCAGCAGAATCATTACTACGTCTGCTTTTTTGGTGGCATCGGCTACGGACAATACTTCGAAGCCGGCTGCTTCTGCTTTTTTCCAAGAGCCGCCTTGGCGCAGGCCGACTACTACGTTTACGCCTGAATCTTTCAGGTTGGCTGCGTGGGCGTGGCCTTGTGAGCCGTAGCCGATGATGGCGACGGTTTTGCCTTTGATCAGGGACAGGTCGGCGTCTTTATCGTAATAAACTTGCATTTGATTTCCTTTGGGTAAAATAGATTCCGGCTTTGTGTTGAGGATGCCGGACGGTTGGATTGAGGGTAAAGGGTTAAACGGAAAGTTCTTCCATCAAAACGATTTCGAGCGCGTCGGTTTTGCCGTCGATGGCTTTGACGAAACCTTGGAAATGTTCGCTGGCGTTGTGCGCGTCGATGGCGGCTTGGGATTTCCAGTTTTCGACGAAGACGAAACGCTCGGGTTTGCCGATTTCCTGATGCAAATCGTAGCTGATGTTGCCTTCTTCCGCGCGGCTGGCTTTGACCAGGCTTTGGAACAAGGGTTTCAGCGTTTCCGTGTATTCGGGTTTGACGGTAACCAGCGCGACGATTTTAATGTTTGACATCAATCTCTCCTGCCGTTTCTGTTTTCAGACGACCTATCGGGTCGTCTGAAAACCTGACGGTGTTAAATTTTCAAAATACGCTCGCCGCGGCCGATGCCGGCTGCGCCTGTGCGTACGGTTTCCAAAATCTGGGCGCGTCCGACGGTTTCGAGGAAGGAGTCGAGTTTGTCGGTCGAGCCTGTGATTTCGATGGTGTAGCTGCGGTCGGTTACGTCGATGATGCTGCCACGGTAGATTTCGGTCAGGCGTAAAAATTCGTCGCGGTCTTTGCCGACGGCGCGGACTTTTACCAACATCAGTTCGCGTTCGACAAAACGGCTTTCGTTCAAATCGACCACTTTGACCACCTCAATCAATTTATTGAGTTGCTTGGTGATTTGTTCGATGACTTGCTCGTCGCCGTGGGTAACGATGGTCATGCGCGAAAGGGTTTTGTCTTCGGTCGGGGCTACTGCCAAGGAGTCGATGTTGTAGTCGCGAGCGGAGAAAAGGCCGACCACGCGGCTCATCGCGCCTGATTCGTTTTCCATCAGAACAGATAAGATATGTCGCATTGTCGTTCTCCTTACGCTTTCGGGTTTTCGCGCATATGCGGCGGCAGGACCATTTCGTCCAAACCTTTGCCGTTGCCGACCATGGGCAGCACGTTTTGTTTCTTATCGGTCAAGAAGTCGATAAATACCAGACGGTCTTTTTGTTTGACTGCTTCCAAAAGCGCGCCTTCAACATCGGATTTTTTGTCCACGCGGATGCCGATGTGCCCGTATGCTTCCGCCAGTTTGACGAAATCGGGCAGGGAATCGAAATAGGTTTCCGATTCACGGTTGCCGTAATACAGCTCCTGCCATTGGCGGACCATGCCGAGGTAGCCATTGTTTAGGGTAACGACGTTAATCGGGACATGGTATTGGAAGCAGGTGGACAATTCTTGGATGTTCATCTGAATCGAACCTTCGCCCGTAATACAGAATACGTCTTGGTCGGGAGCGGCGAGTTTCGCACCCAACGCATACGGCAAGCCTACGCCCATCGTACCCAAGCCGCCGGAATTGAGCCATTGGCGCGGGCGTTCGAACGGATAATATTGCGCCGCGAACATTTGGTGTTGTCCCACGTCCGAAGTGATGATGGCGGAATTGCCGGTAACTTCGGCAAGTTTCTGCACGACATATTGAGGCTTGATGATTTCGCTGTCGTTGTCAAACCACAGGCAGTTGCGCGAACGCCATTCTTCAATGTTTTTCCACCATTTGTCCAAAGAGTCGGCGGCAGGAGCATCCTGCTTGCCCCACAAAGCAATCATTTCGGACAAGACGTTTTTCACGTCGCCGACAATCGGAATATCGACTTTGACGCGTTTGGCGATGCTGGACGGGTCAACATCAATGTGAATGACTTTTTTGGCTTTTTCAAAAAATTTGGACGGAACGGAGACGACACGGTCGTCAAAACGCGCGCCCACTGCCAACACGACATCCGCGTTTTGCATGGCGAGGTTGGCTTCGTAAGTGCCGTGCATACCCAGCATGCCTAAGAATTGGCGGTCGCTTGAAGGGTACGCGCCCAACCCCATCAGTGTGCCGGTACACGGTGCGCCCGTCATGCGGACAAACTTCGTCAGCTCTTCCGAAGCATTGCCCAATACCACACCGCCGCCGAAATAAACGATCGGACGTTTGGCGGAAGCCAACATTTGGATGGCTTTTTTAATCTGCCCGATATGGCCTTGCACGACAGGTTGGTAAGAGCGGATAAAGATGTCTTCCTGTGGATAGCTGAATTTCGCCATCGCCTGCGTTACATCTTTGGGAATATCGACTACGACCGGGCCGGGTCGGCCGCTGGCGGCGATTTGGAATGCCTTTTTAATGGTCTCGGCAAGCTCGTTGACGTTTGTTACCAAGAAATTGTGTTTGACGCACGGACGGGTAATGCCGACCGTATCCACCTCTTGAAACGCATCCGTGCCGATGAGCGAATTGCCGACCTGTCCGCTGATGACCACCATCGGAATCGAATCGCTGTATGCGGTGGCGATGCCTGTCAGTGCATTGGTCACGCCCGGACCAGAAGTAACCAGCGCAACGCCGACTTTGCCGCTGACGCGCGAATACGCATCTGCCGCGTGTACCGCCGCCTGCTCGTGGCGTGCCAGGATGTGTTTGAATTTATTGAGTTGGAAAATAGCGTCGTAGATTTCGATGACTGCGCCGCCCGGATAGCCGAAAACATACTCTACACCTTCGGCTTTGAGACTTTGCACTATGATTTGTGCGCCTGATAATTGCATAATGACCTCTTTTATAC
>CALDNV010000236.1:0-6014 GCA_937914605.1 uncultured Neisseria sp. | reverse complement strand
GAATGCCGCGAATGCCTTCAGACCACGGAAACAGACCGCTGTAATACCATACACCGGTCTCATCCATATAGGCACGGCAACAGGAAAGTCGGAACAGTATCCAACCGAACCCAACCAGATACAGCAGTGTCAGACCGTAGAATACCGTTTGTGCTGCGCTTTTACCCAATGCCAATCCGAGCATCCCTGAAATAACGGCAAAGGCGGAAGACACAACAAACAGATAGAGCAGGATTCCTATAACAAAATACTGGATATATGCTACCCAAGACAGGCGTGCAGTCATGTTTGACTCCTATCGATTAAATTAAGATGGGCGTTTGTTGGACACTGGGGAGACACCGCCGCCGCTACGGCGATTGGAGGCCGCATTGAGTGTGGCAGTCCCGGCCCGACCTACTAAACGGCCCGCCGTACCTAAACCACTTACGAGAGACATCATATGACGGGAAGCTCCCGACACAGCCGCACCACCCGTCAATGCTGAGGCAATACTCGGAATGTTGAAAACGACGACTAGGAAGATGATGGTTTGTAACAAAAACAGCGGTGGTAGTATTTCAGCAGAAACATAATCGAAGGCACTCCCATTTAAAGCCATGTTAATTGCCTTATCAAATGCCGCCATCTGCACTTTAACCAACAAGACAAACATCGTGCAGGTCAGAATATGGTTGAGACACTGGCCGATCCAGTTGATCGCGTACTGCCGCGTTGCTGGAAACAGTAGGCAGCCGAGAAATACAGGACCTATCATCAACACCAATGCCAGCGATACCTTAGCAACCATATAAAATGCAAAAGACAGCCCGACAACCAATGCCCCGCAAATCGTGATAACTAAACCTATCTTGATAACTATTCCAAAATGAACTCCAATATCATACCATTGATATTTTTCATGAAGTTTTGAAATAGTATCCAATAAGTCCATCAACAATTTCCAACTGGCATCCATTGCTGACGCATCCACTTTGTAGCCGCCGGCAAAGATTCCGGCAATCTCGTCTGGCATTCTGTAAATGATATGGGCCAATTTCATGTAAGTCGCCGGAGCCAACGAGACCCCGATAATCAACATCCATCCGCAGCATTTCTTGAGAAAATCCACGGCCAGTACATCAAGGCTAGAATTGTAATAATCCCAAATGACAAGCAGTACGTAAAAAGAAAAACAGGCGACGAACAGTGGTGTAACCTGTCCGATAAAGTCGCCAGTCTTATCCAACAGGTTCTGCCCCAAATCCGCCCCGAGCGTTTTGGCCACGTCGGCAAAAAAGGTTGACATAAACGTCTCCAATAAGAAAACCACCGTCGAAACGGTGGTTTTGCAGGGTTATGCGGTAGTTATTTTTCAGGAACAGGAAATTTTTTATCACAATCCACATTCGTGTTATTGATTCTGTTATCTCGAATACAATTATCACGTTTTTGTTGAATTTTACTGATTTCCATATCCTTGTTCATCTTCTCATAAAACTTCTCTTCTTCGGATTGACCGCAGGCGGACAATAATAATGTTGCATAGAGCAATCCCAATAGATGAAGTTTCATTTCAGATGTCCTATTAATGGTTTAACTACACGATTTGTTTGTGTTATTGATTCTGTTATCGCGGAGACAGTTATCATATGCCTGTTGTTTCTTAAACTGAACTTTTTCATCCAGTGCCATATACCGTTCCATCATATCCAGCCGAGTTTGATTCTGTTGGATATAGGCTTTTTCCAAGGAAATACGGTTTTGCAGGTCGGCGGCTGCTTTGGCATCTTGGGTAGTATTTACCCTATCCATCAACGCCTTAATGTTTTGAAAGCGTAGTTCTGAATCCTTGATGGCTTTCAGAGTCAGATCAAAATGTTTGATCAAACGCTCATTATCCGCGTTTTGATTATAGCCTTTGGAACTCAATAGATTGTTAAAGTTCCCACCTTTCGTCTGCATGGCTGCATCATAAACCGATTTCCACTCATCAGGCAGTTGTTCAAGTGCGTCGGTTTTCAGGATATTGCCCAGATTGCGGTTGCCGGTCAGGGCTTTGACTTGGTTCTTCAATTCGGTAATTTGCTTGATCTGGTTTTGAATTTGTTGCCCCAGTTGGATGCCCTGTTGTATCGACTGGGCAAGCTGCGCAGGGTCTATCACGGGAATACCACCCGCCATCGTTGGGGCAGAGGTAGCAATCATCAGACCAACGGCAAACGCCCCCGCTGTTTTTTTGACTTTGTAAAGTTTCATCGAAATCTCCTACGAACAATGAGAAACGCCGCATTGTGCGGCGGATGGGTGAGGCCGTCCGTAAACGGCAGGAAAGTAAAAGGCCGTCTGAAAACAGTTTCAGACGGCCTATGTGTTTATATTTCAGTGAATATTTGCGTTCGGCTTTTCTCCTTCGAACTAAGTGGATGTTTTACCAGATACAGCCTGATAGAGCAGTGGCAGCCAAACATCGGGATCTTCGCTGCCGGTTTCTTCCATAATGCGGTGCATCAGGGCAACATTTTCTGATGTGCCTGAAAGTACGACCAATTCGTCATGAAAATCGTGTAAATCAAGAGTGGCGAACGTACTCTGTTTACTTTGCTTAATCAAGAAAATACGGCTTTCAATCGGTAGTTTGAGAAGTTCGGCGCATTCTTTATCGGAAAGCCCGCATTTCATGTAAGATTCTTTGCTGCCGTCAGGGTTAGGTAGGAAAATTTTGGTCGGCGTTTGCTGTACGATGGCCGCAAAATTGGGGGAGTTGGCGGCATCTTCCGGCGACTGGGAATCCAAAAGCAAAAACTCACCTGACTTACGGCCGGTTTTCAGTGTTTTAAGCATCAAATCGGCTGTAATATCAAACCGGTCTGCATACCAGAATTCAGCAATGACCGAAGCCATCAAACTGCCTTCATCTGCCACACGGTCTGCCATTATTTCCTTCAAATACAGCAAATAAGCCAATACCGGACCTGTCGGTTCATAATCCTCTTTCAAGATACAGGTTACGTCCAGACCGATACGGAAAAACGCTTCCGGATCAAAGCGGTTTGACAGACTGTCCAAGCACCAAGCAAATTCTCCGCCCTCGCTGCGGCACCACTTGGAGAGGCGCGTACGCAAAGAGTTTGGCGCGGTAGAGTATGGCAAGTTGTCCAGCAGGGTGCTGAAATTACGCAGGTCAAACTCCAGTTCGTAGAGTGTATCGACTGCCAACTTGATTTGCCGTTCCTCCGAAGCGTCAGCGCCGCCGGCACATTGTTTGACCAAGCGGTACAGGAAACTACGGTGTTTCGGCTGATCGGGCAGTTGGAACGGGTTAAAGCCGTTGTCAACGCCTTCTTCGACCGCGTAGTAAGTTCCGCCTAATGCCCGAACGAAGATTTCCATCCCCCTATCTAAATCCAGAACAAACAGATAAGGATCAAACCGCGCCATAAAGGTCAGAATTGCGGTTTCCAGAGCGGTTTTACCCGTACCGGTTGCTCCAGTAATCAAAGTATGTCCCGCAATCCGTTTGCCGCGCATATTAATGTCTTTGCGGCTGTAATGCAGGTTCAGGTTAAACAGGGTGTTTGACAGCGTTTTCAGAGGCATCACCGGTGAACCGTCGCCAATCGGATTGCCCCAGCTTTTACCTTGGGAGTAGTTGTGCATTCCGAATACGGTGGCAAGATTGGTGGTTGTTTTCGGCATCATCCGCGGACGCTGTTTGTAACCCGGAATTTGGCTGAAAAAGGTTGAGGGCATCGAACCGGCTGCATGGACAAAACGGAATCCGTTTGCATTGAGGAACTCAGTCATCGCCGTCGAACCGTTTTTACGGGCAGCTTTCGGGGTATCCCCATATACAACAAGGGAGGCGGAATAATCGCCGAACATGGTGCGCCCCGCAGACAGTTCGCCTTTTCCCAAAGTCAGTTCGTCCTGCTGATCTGTCGCTTCGTCTTTGGCACTTTTCAGTGCATTGCGCTGCTGGTTGATGGCTGACTGCATATCAGCATTTTCCGTATAGATAAAACTTTGCGTCAGCGTAAATTCACACGGAAGTGACAAGACCGGCAGCAAAGTCATAATCTTACTCCGGCCAAAGTCCTTCAAATCGTAGCAGGTAGCAAACTTTCGATGTTCCGCACTTCTGATCTCCAGAATATCCGTACCGAAATGAAGGTCGGCAGTAGGGATGACTTTATATGCCGCAGAAGGGGTTAGGGGAATATTTTCCCTTAATCCCCCATTGCAAAGTGTTCCAAAGAATTGATAGACATCTGAGAATACCACCCCGTTCTCGTTTTCATAAACGCCCAACGGTTCGGGATCAAATATGCTTAATCCTTTTACGATTAAATCCAACAACTCCGCCGTTTCTTCAACCCCATCTGAAAAATCATGGTATTTTAAGACGACCGATAAGTAGAACAAATTTTCAAAATAGTCTTTTTGGTTGAATTGTTCGATATAGTGATCTGCAAACTGTCGGCAGAAGTTATTTTTGAAAATATAGTTTCTTTTCAAATCAATTTTCTGCCGTTGGAGCGTCGTCCATATGGCAAGCCGACTGCCATACTGCTTGCCAGCAGCATTCAAAACCCTTTTGAGGGTTTCGTTTGCCGCTATCAAATGCCCGTCATTCACGCCTTCAAACGGAATACCGTCAAATTTAACGGTAAAGCCCAAGTAGCCGTTTTCATAATGCACAATGTGCTCAGCAACGTGCCGACTGACTTTCGGAAAAAAGTTTTGCTGCGGCGGCTGCCTCTTCAGTTTCTTCCTTAATAAATCGGATGTAATCATCGCGGTCTCTTCCAAATTTGGTTGCTGTAATGGTTAGGGTGTCACCGAAAAGATTTGACTTCCTCCGGACGAACCACCAGTAAATTTCCAAACCCAATATACGTAATGCCTGATCATCCCTTTTCGTGAGTATCCTCAAGAAATAGATACAGGGCAGGGCCAGCAGGAAAATCCCGAAAGCCTTCAAACCGTAAACAGGCATAAGAAACATGGCGGTAGCCATAAATACCACTAAGATAATAAAGCCCGGAATAATAGGAACTCCGGCCAGCATGGCGACACGTGACAGTCCCTCATAAGAACTGTACTCTGTGTCAATATTGATTTCGGGTAATCCGTTCATCCGTATTCACCCTGTGTCAATTAGAAGTTAACGCTTTTTGCTGCTTTAATAATCCCTGCCGCCAACGCCGGTCCGCATCCGAACAGAAAAATCCAACCGCAAACCCGAAGAATGTCGCCAATAGTTTTTTCTTGAAAATAACCGCCAACAGCAACCATGACAATTGCCACACCTGCAACAATCGCCAAAATGTTGTACCACTCTTGAAACCATTGTTTGACTGTACTCTCTCCGGTTGACAGGCCGCCGGCGGCCAAAGCCGTCTGAATACCCCCCAACATTGCACAAAACAAAAACGCTTTTACCCATTGACGGGTGTTTTCACTTACATATTTCATTTTTGAAGCTCCAAAAAAAAGACCGCCAATATGGCGGATACAAAAAAACGACCATAAGGTCGTGTATTAAAAATCACCGAAAACATCCCAAGACTTAGGTTCTGGTTTTTGTAGAACAACTTGCTGATGTATTCCTCTTTCAATTCGGACAGGTATATCGGAGAAATTGGTTCGCTCTGAGAATACTGCCTGTCTGTATGGCGAATCAGATGTTTTCTTATTGGCAACCGTTACCGGAACAGGTTGTATTGCAGCTGGATTTTTTCCACTTAAACGTGCGTAACGTGCTTTGACGTTGCGGACGTAAAGCTTGGTTTCCCGATATGGTGGAATACCACCATATCTACGAACTGCTCCTTCGCCGGCGTTATAGCCGGCAAGCACTAAGTCAAGATTACAGCCGTGAATACTGGATCTATCAGGAAAATGGTTACATAAAAAACGCAGGTAACGAGTACCTGCGATGATGTTTTGTTCCGGATCGTAAAGGTTTTTGGGGTTTACCCCCATCCGTGCTGCCGTCCCAGGAATAACCTGCAAAAGGCCTCGCGCATCTT
>CALDNV010000235.1:0-4807 GCA_937914605.1 uncultured Neisseria sp. | reverse complement strand
CGTTGTTTATCCTACCTGTCATTTTGACTTATATTCAGATTTTCATCATAAACCCATCCAAACCGTCATGGCTGACCGCTAGTTCTACCCCGTTCTTTCTCTGCCATGTTTACCCAAAAGCTATTCGAAAACAGACAAAACCTGCTTTTGCTGCCTTATCGAGAGGAATTAAAGAGTGTCGAAGGGTAAATATTTACTTTATATCGCGGTTATATTTCTAGCCTCATGTATTGTTTCTTTTAATGGTTATGATCTGCAACCTAAAAATTATGTGATCAACAAAGAATTTGATGAAGTTGTATTTGATATGGATTTTATCAATACAAAACAGGAAATGATAAATAATTTAAAAAGAACAAATCTACATCACGCTAATTGCGAAAGCAGTGAAAGAGTATATCTTGTAAAGTTATTGAGCTTTGTTGATTCGGAATCTAGTGATATAAAAAATAGCCAGAGTGATAGGTTGACAGGAAGTGTACGATTATGCAGCAACGATGACCGATTTAATTGTGTACAGGATAAATTTGAACAAAAAAGATATACATTTAAATGTATAGCTGTGTTCTATGAAGGAATGGATCGTGGTTATCGATCCAAGCCTTTTGTCATCGACTTTGATACACGAACGCTTAAAAAAGAGCTGTAAGCCTAGATTGGGCTGAACCCAATATTTTTAGCGATTTGAAGGTGTCATTGAGCTACGCCCAATCTACTTACCAATCTACTTACCCTCTTTGCTAAAGGTTACATCATGAGATCTTTGATCATATCTATAATCCTGTTTTGTTCATCCGGCTTTTGCATCGCCCAGGAAATTCATCCCATTAAAAGTGATGGATCATGTGATGATCAGAATTACAAATTAAGCCTTTTCAAAACAAATGATGCTTTATTTTCGGCATCACACTGTATCACCATTCATAATGAAGAAATAGACGAAATCAACGGAATAGATGGAATAGAAGAAATAATCCATAACAGTATATTGGTTAATGGGAAAAAATATGAATTAAAAAGTTTTAGAAAAGAGAATAGTCCAAGTAGGAAAATCAACTTGGAAGCAGTGAGTGTATATAAGAATAATCGCCATCCCCCATTGCTTATTACCCTATTTTCAGAGGAATTTTGTTGTTACCCTCAACCTGAGGGTAAAGATTATACGATTCATTTATATAAAATTTATAAAGATGAAGAAAATAGTGAACTAAAAATTATATCTGCAGATGATATTTTAGGTAAAAATGTTTCAGGATATGATGGTGGCTCTGATGTAAAAACGAAATTTAAATTAAAAAATATCAGGGAAATAAAAAAATATTTAAATAAGAAGAAAGCTCTTCTTAATTAATCCATTGAGCAAGTACAGATTGAGTTGAAATCCAAAATTTATAAAGGTCATCTGAGCCTTTTCAGACGACCTTCTTTTGAAATGGAATCATGTTTAAAAAATTTGCTTTAATAACCATTTTGTTAACTATAATTTTTTCTTATTTTTATTTTAGATATAGCGCATATTGCCATTATAAAGAAAAGACTTTACCTAGTTATCAAGTTCCTAGTGATGGAGACCAATGTGAAAGGTTTAGCGTAAGTGAAAATAAAAAAATTGTTGTTTGTCTTGATAGTATAGGAAATTTTTTAAGTATAGACGGTCTCAACTCCGGTATCTATTTATATGATGACCAAGTTAAATTACTGTCTTTTTATTATCTCTATAATGAAGTTTGGCTAGGCATGCCATTAGACTTGAACTTAGATGAAGAAGGTATATTCGATTTAGGCCTATATGCTCAAGCAGAATCCTTTTCTATAAACCCATCTATTCTCCATAGGATAGAAGCAAAATTTATTGATAATTTATGCCATAAATAAAATTTTAATCTATATTATTTTATATAATTCAATTATTTAAAAGCCGGGTGGGAATCTGCCGGTATTTTTATCCTTAAATAATATTGTTTCAATCCCCAATTGAAGTAGTTTTAAAATAATAGGCAAAGTTTATGAAAAAGAAAAAAATAGTGAAATGGTTTGGTTTCTTTATATTGATATTTGGGTTAATTGAGTATTGGCGAATAACGGGGATGGGAGAAGAGATAAAAAACCTTTCCGTGAGCAGTGATTGTTACCAAAATAAATATTTAGTGAACTATCAAGAAGGTTCTTGCGGACTATATTTCATGCAAAATCCTGAAGCAATTTACCGAGAATTACGCTACAAAGATAACCCCGAATGTGAGTATTTATATCAACATAAAGTAGAACGTTTAGAACAAATAGAATTGGAAAAAAAGATTTTGGCAGATAATCGCAGAATTTTGAAGAATAGAAAAACTTTTGCCTGCACAGGATGGAACGGTTTTAGGACAGCAATCTTTATTGCCGATGAAAAGGATAATTTGCTCTACTATTATCGAGATACCTCCCCATTTGGTTCGGAATGGGTTCCTGAAAATTTTGCAAGACCCTCTATCGATGATGAATATATCGGCTGGAGTGGCGGACCTGACGGCGGTCCTGTTGCGCCACTGCACCCCAACCTCCTCCAACGGATAGATGCAAAAATTATACAGTGGCTGGTTGAATTATTTTATTGAACGGAAAGAGCCCTCTTTGAACCTTTTGTTTTCTAACCTATCATGAAAAAAATAATTTTCCTAATATTGCTTTGTGTGTTTCCCTTTGTGATACATGACTTCATTACTGAACAAAAACGACAAATCGTCATCCATAATTCATCTCCTTATTGGCTGCAAGTTAACGTTTCTAGAACGTATGAAAATCAGACTGAGGATGAAGCAATGAAAAATTACTGGGGTTTCAATTTAGAGAAGAATGAATCTTCCCCGATCTACTTCTCATATAATAAAAAAAATATTAATGAAACCCTCTATCTTGGTTTTTCTTTTTCCCTGCCAGATAATGATGATGTATTCTATCCAGATAAATCTGTACCAACTCCAAAGCAGAGGTTCATGGAAATTCATCGCGACTCAAGCGATTTCTGTGAGAGGCATATTTATATTGGGAACAGTGGAGAGATAATTAAAGATGAAGTAGTTAAGGGATTTTGCTTGGGACGATTATTGAGTTAAATCCTTCATTATTTGAATCCTTGACTAAGTTTCAAGCAAGTACAGGTTGAATTTATAAAGGTCGTCTGAAACCGTATTTGGTTTTCAGACGACCTTTTTGTTTATTTAGGATCGCAGCGGAAATGGTATGCGCAGATTTCGAAGCCGTTTTTGAAATACAGGCGGTGCGCATCGACGCGGTCGTGGTTGACGTGGACGTTGAGGTGGATTTTGGTTACGCCCGTTTCCGCGCCGATTTTACGGACTTCTGCCAACAGACGGGAGGCGTAGCCTTTGCGGCGGCTTTGTGGCAGGGTAACGATGTCGTCGATGTGGATATGGCGGCCGCTGGCGAGGTTGCAGGATTCGCGGAAGCCGCAGACGGCGACGGCGTTGTGTTTGCCTTCTTCGAAAATACCCAAGAGGCGGTAGCCGGCGGGGCGTTGGACGGTGTTGATTTGTTCGGTGAATTTGCTGATGTCGGTCAATGAAGAACGCAGGACGCTGAGGGCGGCGAAGGCGGTGGATGTGTCTTCGGGCGGGATTTCGCGCAAAATGTAGTCGGCAGCGGCGGCTTGGACCGGCGCTTTTTCAGCGGCGTGTTTTTCTTCGATGGCTTGCGCCAGCGGGACGCGTTCGGCAGGTTCGCCTTGTGCTTTGGCTTCCTGTTCTTTCAAAAGCTCTTTGCAGTCGATGATGCGCAAATCGTTGTCGGCGGCAAAGTCCATCAGGAAACGGAACATCTGCGGATTGTCTTCTTCGAGTTTCTTATCGACGGCGACGCAGCGGACGTTGTCCACCAACATGGGGCGCACCCAGTTGGAGTAGGACAGCCGGTTGTCTTTGGTGAATGAGGACAATATGCCGCACAGGCGTTCTGCCCAGTCGCTGGGACGGAAAATCTTGCCTTTGTTGGTTGTGCCGTGAATCACGACTTCGTAAGGGTTGCAGACTAACATGGCGGTTTCCTGTGTAGAGTTTGAAATTAGGGTGAAACCTTTCAAAAACTGCTTTTCGTCTTTGTTTTTTATTGATTTCACAAAAGAATATATTTCGCAATTATACCCTACTGTCCGTGCTTCGTGGCGTTCGGGGCTGGAGTCGGATTTTTTGTTTTTTGAAAAACGACAAGGGGTCGTCTGAAAATGGAACGTTAAATTTCAGACGACCTTTGAGCCGTAGCGGCAATATGATGTGTGATGGGTTTGGGACGAAACGGCGGATTACCTGTATTACAAGCATTGGCGCCAAGGCGGATGATTGCCGTCCGGCAAAGGCGGCATCTTTTTATTTCAGCCCGGCTGTATCCCCATTCCCCGCCTGCGGACACACGCCACCGCACAAACAAAAAACACCAACTGCGCCAGATTAAACGTCGCCCCGCCAAGCGCGGCGGCAACGGGCGATTGCGGAAACAGGCTGCACGAAACCGCAATAACCGTTCCTACCGGCAACGGATTGCACCACGCGGCGGCGCGCGGAAGCAGCGTCCTGCGGCGCAGCGTCTGTACCAGCAACAGCAGCCATCCTGCCGCAATCGAACCAACCGAAGCCATCCAATGCACCTCCAGCATCCGGTAAAAATGGCGGAACAGCGCAAGCAACGCCGGATAATCGTCTGGCGCGGCATTCAGCAGCACCTTGGCAACCATGCCCGTAAAATAAAAACCGGCATGCCCCAAAGGCGACAGCGCATATCCGAAAAACAGCACTGCAAAACCGACCTTGGC
>CALDNV010000234.1:0-2111 GCA_937914605.1 uncultured Neisseria sp. | reverse complement strand
CTGTCTGCGGCTTCGTCGCCTTGTCCTGATTTAAATTTAATCCACTATACTTGAATCAAATACAAGAAACCAAGAAAAAAACCTCTGTCAGACAGAGGTTTTTTAGTTTTTCAGAAACCGGATTATTTCAATTTGGTTTCTTTGTAGATAACGTGTTTACGGGCAACAGGGTCAAATTTTTTGATTTCCAGTTTGCCGGGCATAGTGCGTTTGTTTTTGGTAGTGGTGTAGAAGTGACCAGTACCTGCACTTGACTCCAGTTTGATTTTATCGCGCATTGCAGTAATCCTTAATTAACAGTTTAAATTAAGCTTCGCCGCGAGCACGCAAATCAGCCAATACGACGTCAATGCCTACTTTATCAATGGTACGCAATGCAGCGTTAGAAACGCGCAGGCGAACCCAGCGGTTTTCACTCTCTACCCAGAAACGACGTGATTGCAAGTTAGGCAAAAAACGACGTTTGGTTTTGTTGTTGGCGTGTGATACGTTGTTGCCAGACATCGGGCGCTTACCGGTCACTTTGCAAACTCGTGCCATGGTTAGTCTCCAAACTTCTAAAATAGTAAAACGTAATTTATACCATAAAAAGCAGCATTCATTCAAGCTGTTTGATGAAAAAACGATTGTTTTCGAGAATGAGCCCCTTCAATGTTGTTTTCAGGGAACGCTGTTTCTTAAAACGTGACGGGGATAAATTATAGCGGATTTTGTTATCGAATACATTTGTTTATCCCAATCCTCAGCCCGCAATATCAAGAACGGGGTAAAAGCAAGTTGTAAAAATGTTGCTGCGAACAGTCCGTATCAACCGCACCGAACATCAACAAAAAGGTCGTCTGAAATTTTTCAGACGACCTTTGTTCAGACAATCCTATCAGTCCAACTGTGCAACCGATACCGGCAAACCGCGTATTGCGGCAAGCATGGTATTGGCAGTTTTCTGCTGTTGGCGGAACGCTGCCATATTGGTAGGCGTCAGTTTTGGAGTCGGCAATGCAACAGTCGTCGGATTGACCGGCTGACCGTTCACGCGTGCTTCGTAGTGAAGGTGGGGACCGGTTGAACGTCCGCTTGTACCGACGAAACCAATTACTTCACCTGCCCGGACATTACCTTCCGCCGGCGTAAATGCACTCATATGACCATAAAGCGTCTCAACGCCATTAGAGTGTCGGATCATGACGGTATTACCATAACCGCCTTTCCAGCCTTTGAAGGTAATCACACCGTCGGCAGATGCTTTAATCGGCGTGCCTGATGGTGCGGCATAGTCAATACCGGTATGCATACGGACGGTATGCAAGACGGGGTGAACCCGGTAGCCAAACGGCGAGGAAATACGGGTATAGACAACCGGCTCGATGTTGAATCCCTCTTTTTGCTGGAGCGATTTACCGTTTTGGTCATAATAGCTGCCGCTCTCTTCGTCGCCTTTGCCTTGGCTGTAATAATAAGCCTGATAAGTTTTCCCGCCTTTGACGATTTCAGCCGCCAGAATATCGCCGGTACCCATTTGTTGGCCGCGGAAATACATATTGTTGTACAGAAGACGCACGACATCGCCTTCCTGCAAATCCTCCAAGCTCAGTACGTCAGAGAAAATTTCGCTGAGTGATTCGCGGATTTCGACAGGTATTTCGGCCTGCGCCATCGCACCGCGTGCGGAAGTCCGTACAACGATAGAGCGCAAAGTCGGCATGACTTTCATATCTACTTCAGAAGTAGAGAGCTGCCATTTGCCTTTGACTTTTTCCAACGCAACAAGGTTTCGTTCCAATTCTTCGTCGGTAAAGAATTGTACGTCCGTTACCTGACCTGATGAATCGACACGGATGTTGACGGATTGGTTGGCGCGCAAATGCTGCATATTTTGATCTGCGCTGTTTTTCGCCATGATTTGTTTGATGTCGGTCTGCGCTACGCCCATACGCGCCAAAACGTCGGCAAGGGAGTCGCCCTGTTGGACAACTTCCTGCGCCCAATAGCTGGACTGGAAATTATTGGTTTCAACATAAACGGCGGGCAATTCCTCAGAAATCCGCTCCAACGCAATGCCTTGAGGATTGGAAACCGGCTCAGTGACCGCATAGGCAGTCATTACTCCTGAC
>CALDNV010000233.1:0-2000 GCA_937914605.1 uncultured Neisseria sp. | reverse complement strand
TCTGTACTGTCTGCGGCTTCGTCGCCTTGTCCTGATTTAAAGTTAATCTACTATAATATCCCTTATCCTCAAATGGAAAAACCATTCCAATCCTTCTCTTGAGAAAACAGGAAAATTATCAATCAAATTATTGCTTTTTCAAACCTTTGGCTTTAACGACGGCAATAGTACCGTCAATACCTTTTTGCTTAATCAACTCATTGAATTGATTGCGATATACCGTTACCAAGCTTGTACCATCCAAACGGAAATTGTAGATTTTATAAGCAGAACCTACCCGATAAAGCTGATACGCCACTTCGTATTTCTTACCGCTCTTCGTTTGAAGCTCCGAAAACACATCAAACTTATTGCCGTTTTCAGTCATTTTAGGCAGCAATTTCACCTTCGCATCGGCAGCGCCAACCAAAGCGGAATGGGAATACATTGAAACCACCATCTCTTTGAATGCCTGAATAAAATCTGTTTTCTGCTGTGCTGAGAAATTGCGCCAAGGCGCGCCAACAGCCAAAGCGGAAATGCGTTCATAATCCAAATAACGGTCGGCATACTGCTGTATTTGTTTGACACGCTGCGGCTCGCTCAAAGAAGTATTGCGCGCAATTTTCAAAACAGTATCGATATTTTGCTGCATCTGCTCTTGTGCAGGATGTGCAGCGGCAACATACGGAGCGGCAAGCACCATAGGTGCAGCCAGTACAAAAGCGGACAAATAGGATGCCATATACGTACCTATTTCTAAAAGTTTTAAAGGTTAATTGTAAAACTTTATATTTTAGAAATATTTAACGTAATGTAAAACCAAGAAAGGCAGGTAAAGAAGGTAGGAACAGCCTACATCCGACTCAATTCCCTTTGCAGGGCTTGGATGTTTTGCTGGCGGTCGAGTACCGCGCTTTGCAGGCTGTTGATTTCCTGTTGGTTGACATGACCGCCTTTGGCTACACGGGCTTGCGCCAGAGATTTTTGCACTTCGCCCAGCGCTTTACGCTCGTTGCTCAACTCTGTTTCCAAAATCGAACGGCGGCTAGCACTGCCGGAAGATTTGGGCGCAGGCGTTGCTGCGACTTCAGGAGCCGGACGGATGGGCGCAGGTGCGGGGCTGGCCTTAGCAGTATTTTTAGGGGCAGGTTTTGCGTTGCCGGCTCGTTTTGACGGAGCTTCGGCAGCAGGCTCGGGCATTTCTAAAGCGGGAGCATCGTAGCGCGTGCTGCTGTATTTGCCTATGGTTGGTAAATCTGCCGAATGGCAGTTTCCGGATGGGCGCGAAGTGTAGACAACTTCGCCATTGACTGTGCAGGTATAGATTTTAGAGGAAGCTTGTGCGCCTGATGCGGCGGCAAACATCAGCAATGAAGCTGCCAATGCGTGAAGTGATTGTTTCATGGTAAGGTCGTAATGTGAAATAAGTAATTGTTCGATAGATATTGCATTCAACTGTAATAGTATAACAATGCCAGCATATTCTCTCAAATAGGACGGCTGACTTTTTTAATTTCAAACCAAACCGTCTCATTCGTTATAGCGAAAATTGCCTCACTCGTTTTCAGACGACGTTTTTGCGGCTTTATCCGATTTTTTGGCGCGTGATTTGGCGTTTTTGCTCTTTGTCTCTTGCTCTTGCGCCTTTTCCCGCGATTTTTCTTTTGAACGCACCTTCTTGGGCTTGGCCGCTTTTTCTTCGGTATCGCTGCTTAATTTGTTGATTTTCAGACGGTATGCACCGCCTTGGTGGCTGCTGATTTTGGGCAGTTCCGCGCCTGTGCAGTTTCCAGATGGTTCGGATGTGTAGGTTTTGCTGTTACCGGAATGGCAGCTGAAGACGGCTGCTGCGGTGTGTAGGGATAAGCCCAAAATGAGGGAGGATGCGACGATAAGTGCCCCTTGCTTGATTCGTGAACGCATGTGTTTTCCGTAGTTTGAGTTTTCAGACGACCTATTTTTGTTTTTATAGTGGATTAACTTTAAACCAGTACGGCGTTGCCTCGCCTTAGCTCAAA
>CALDNV010000232.1:0-2113 GCA_937914605.1 uncultured Neisseria sp. | reverse complement strand
GGTGCTTCAGCACCTTAGAGAATCGTTCTCTTCGAGCTAAGGCGAGGCAACGCCGTACTGGTTTAAAGTTAATCCACTATATTGCCTGCATAAGGCTAACGATTCAGATATGCCCGTCCTGCGGCTGACAGCTCGGACAAAACCCGTGCCGACGGTTTTCAGACGACCCTTTTCCCCGCCCTGCTTATTCAAACCCCATTTTCCTTGCCGTTGCTACTGCGCCCGCCATCGTGATACACAAAGGCATCAGCAGGGCGGCGGGGGCGTAGGTGAGTTCGAGGATAAAGACTATGGCGGTCAGGGGCATTTTGAGGGAAACACCGAGAAAAGCCGCCGCGCCGATGACGGCGGCACTTTCAGACGACATGGCGGGGAAGAAGGTGTTCCACGCGGCTGCGGCGGCGAAGGCGATGGTGCTGCCGAGCATCATGGACGGGGTAATCAGCCCGCCGTATGCGCCTGCGGCGAGTGCGAGCAGGACGACGAACCATTTGACGGCGGTCATTTCCAAGCTGTACCGCCAGTCGGTCATGCCGCCGAACGTAAGCTGGTTGCCCGCCTTGCCATTGCCCAGTATTTCGGGAAACCAAACGGAAACGATGCCGATAAGGGCGAACAAGGCAATCGCCAAAGGAATGATTTTCGGGTCGTTGCGCTTTAAGAAGGGAAATTTTTTGGCACTGCGCTGAAACCATACCGCCGTTGCGCCCAAAACGGGGCCGATGGCGGCGGCAAACCACAGCAGCGGGATGTTCACATCGAGATGGGCGGGATGGTATTGCTGCACGTCGCCCAAGCCGATGCGGGCGACGGCGGTGGCGGTGACGGAAGTCAGCAATGCGGCGACTACTGCCTGTTGCGTCCAAATGCCCAACATGGCTTCGAGGATGAAGAGCGTGGAGGCGAGCGGGACGTTATAGACCGCCGCCAAACCTGCACCTGACGCGCAGGCGAGCAGCAGGCGCGTGTCGTCTTCGCCCAGACCCAAACGCCTGCCGCCGACGGATGCAAACGCGGCGGTCATTTCACGCGGGGCAACTTCGCGTCCGAGCGGGGAACCGAGTCCGACGGTAATGATTTGCAGCAGCGCATGGGAAACGGTGGTGAAAAACGGCAGCCCCTGCAAGGGCTGCTTCAAGGCTGCCTTGATTTCGATTTGCGGCCTGCCGAAACGTTTGAGCGACCACCAGCCGAACCCTACCGCGACGCCGCACAAAATCAATACGAGGATGCGGCGTTCAGACGATGTTTGAACCACGCCTTCCCGAAAGGAAACATGCCCGCCGCCCGTGCCGTAACTGTAAGCCGTGTGCTGGATAAAGTGCATAAGCTCCGTCAAGGCAATGCCGACCATGCCACCGACGATGCCGGTAAGGATGAGGGCTATCCAAAGTTTGTGCGTATGTTTCATGGGGATTTTGTTTTTGAGACAGGGTTCGGCGGTTTCGTTAAAAAATCAAACGGCCTCAATATTTAATATTGAGCGGATAGCTTTTCGGCGCAACGTGTGTCTTGCCGTTGTAAGGAATCGCATATTTCTGATTTTTATAACGTTTTTTGCCATCCACCCCCTGCACCGTTGCGCTTAATGCCCAAACGCCTGAGACTGAAGGACGGCTTTTGTCCAAGGTAATTTTCGCATCGATGCTGGCATAGCTGTTTTCACAATCGCGTTTTTCCCGCCCTTTGTATTCATCACAATTGCCATAATGTGCGCCATTATCTCTACCGTTGCTAATGAAGCTGTTACGGACACGGTTGCTGTTATCAGTAAACAGGAAATTTTCTCCGGTCGTCGTTTCGCCCTGACCCGTATAGCCTGATTCGACAGTGTAGCCCCAGTTTTGCTCACCCATTTGGACAAACCGCCAATCCTTATTCTCCGGCACATCCCCCCATGCGCCGATTTCATCGCTTCCATGTTGTTTGATTGCCCACTTTCCGTCTGTTTTTTCCAAAACAAACAATTCCGCCAGACCCGAAGAAGCATGCGCGTCCCGTTTGACTTTGAGCTTCATATCGTAGGCAAAACCCGTGTACAACACATAGCGCGTGGCTTTACCGTTGCGCGTTACGCTATGGTCGGCAACGGGTTTCATACAATACATAATAT
>CALDNV010000231.1:0-1579 GCA_937914605.1 uncultured Neisseria sp. | reverse complement strand
AAAAACTGCACCTTGTGAGTTGGAGGGGATGTCCAACTTTTGGGGTGCAGTTCAGGGTTTGCTCAGGTTTTCAGACGACCTTCGGATTTGGGCGAACCTTATTCCGTTACCGTTTTACGGATGAGCTTTTCCGCATTGGCGAGTGTGTTTTCCACTTCGGCGAACTCTATTTTGCTGCCCGACACCAGCGCGCGCGTATCGTTGAATACGACTTGGACTGCGCCGTCAGCTTCGGTAACGAGGACGCGCAACGGCAGTTGCAGGGCGAAGGCGGGGTCTTTTTGCATCAGCGGTGTGCCGGCTTTGGGCGTGCCGAAAACGATGACTTTCGCGGGCTGCATGTCCAAACCACTTTGTCGCGCTGCGGCTTGGTGGTCGATGACGGCGAACACGGTCATGCCTTTTTCTTTAACGGCGGTTTCCAAACGGCGGACGGTATCGTCGAAGCTGTATTTGCTGACGGCGGTATGGGTTTGATTCATGGCTGAACTTTGTCGGGAATCGGTTTGTCGGGCGGCATCGCCGCTATGTGAAGCGCTGGCGGCTTTAGCAGCGGGCGCGGCATAGGATACGGCGGCAGGAAGGACGAGTGCGGCGGCAGTCAGCGCAGCAGTCAGTAATTTTTTCATGGTTGTTTCTCCAAACGGTTGAATAAAAACATCAATCTAAACGGTTCGGCGGCAAAAAGCAATGCCCGTCAGCAAAAGGGTCGTCTGAAACGGGAGTGGTTTTCAGACGACCCTTTGAGACAAAATCAACGCTGCGCATCAACCGCTTCCAATGCGCGCAGGGCGTAAGTGTAGGCTGCGCCTGCGTTCAGGGCGATAGCGGTTGCCAGCGCGCCGGCGATTTCGCTTTCAGTCGCGCCCGCTTTGGCGGCTGCGGCGGCATGTACGCTGATGCAGCTTTCGCAACGGGTAGTGATGGCGACGGCGATGACAAAGTATACGCGCACGTTTTCGTTTGCCGCTTTATCCAACACGTCGCGCGTGCGGGCATCGTTTTTGCCTTCTTGGACGTAGAGTTCGGTAATCGATTTCGGGTTTTGCCACAGGCGGGCGTTGACGGCGTGGAAGCCGTAGATGAGTCTTTGGTTTGCCATGATTTTGCTTTATAAAAAATTTCAGACGACATTATAACAAGATAAGGTCGTCTGAAAGAGAAAGGTCGTCTGAAAACAAGTGTAACCGGTATCACGAAAACGCAGTCGACTACCGCATCAAATACCCCTACAGCCCAGAACTGCCGACGCCGATCAACACGGTAACCAACATGGAAAACCTGCTTGCGGCAAGCACGGTCAGTGCAATGGCAATCAATTCGTGCGGTTTGTTGGACACGAAATAAGGCGCGATGACGTAAATCAACATGCAACCCGGCGCAGCTTCCATCACGATTTGTGCGCGGCGGCTTAAGGTACGGTTGCGCAAGGCGAAAAAACCAATAAGGCGGGTGGAATACGTTACCGCCAGCATGCCGGCAAACAGCAGGAACGACTACCAAGAGAGCAAATCCTTCATTCTTTCCCCCTGATAGCGCAAGCGTCCTCGCTTGTGCCATTACAATCTATTGTGGTTTC
>CALDNV010000230.1:0-2870 GCA_937914605.1 uncultured Neisseria sp. | reverse complement strand
TACGGAACCGATTCACTTGGTGCTTCAGCACCTTAGAGAATCGTTCTCTTTGAGCCAAGGTGAGGCAACGCCGTACTGGGTTAAAGTTAATCCACTATAAAAATTCAGACGACCTTGGGAGGGAATCCCAAAGGTCGTCTGAAAATCTAAATCCCGTTATAAACCGCAAGTTTTCGGCTTGTTCGCTAGAATATTGATGACTTTACGTTCAGGTTTGGACGGGGTGATTTTGATTTCACTCTCATCTTCTTCGCTGCCGTCGGAGTATCGTTCGGGCATTTTTTCGCTGTCAAACGCCAAGTCGCCGCCGTGTTTTAAGGTTTGACCGCGTTCCAAACCGGCGAAGTCGAAAAGCTCGGGGTCGGCAAGATGGGAGGGAACGACGTTTTGCAGGGCGGAGAACATCGATTCAATGCGGCCGGGGAAGCGTTTGTCCCAATCGCGCAGCATATCGCCAATGACTTGGCGTTGCAGGTTAGGCTGCGAGCCGCAGAGGTTGCACGGGATAATCGGAAATTGCTTCAGTTCGGCGTATTTAATTAAATCTTTTTCTTTCACATACGCCAGCGGGCGGATGACGATGTGTTCGCCGTTGTCGCTCACCAGCTTGGGCGGCATGGCTTTGAGTTTGCCGCCGTAAAACATATTCAGGAACATGGTGGCGAGGATGTCGTCGCGGTGGTGTCCCAAGGCGATTTTGGTGCAGCCCAATTCTTTTGCGGTGCGGTAGAGGATGCCGCGGCGCAGGCGGCTGCACAGCGAACAAGTCGTTTTGCCTTCGTCCAATACGCGTTTGACGGTGGAGTAGGTGTCTTCTTCAACGATTTTGTACGGTACGCCTATGCTTTCGAGATAGGTCGGCAGCACTTCTTCGGGGAAGCCCGGCTGCTTTTGGTCGAGATTGACGGCAACCAGTTCGAAATCAATCGGTGCACTGGCTTGGAGCTGGCGCAGGATGTCTAATAGGGCGTAGCTGTCTTTGCCACCGGAGAGGCAGACCATGATTTTGTCACCCGGCTCGATCATATTGAAATCGTTAATCGCGTCGCCCACGGCGTGGCGCAGGCGTTTGTTGAGTTTGTTGTTCTCTAATTCTTGTTTGGTTTTTTTGGACATGGCGGTTTGTGCTTTGACATAAGGAAAAATTTAAGGGCGGTATTGTACCGCAAAAAGCGTTTGGAAACCGCATATTAGAAAAAGAATAGGGGCGGATTTAGATTTGAAGCACAATATTTTTCTCAATAGAAAGATTCGTGTCTAGGAAGGATTTCTTTGTTGTGTTGAGAATGGGATATCTATATCAGAATCGGGTATGAATTGATAACAGATAGATGATTGCATATGTTTTGGAAATGATGGGAGTGATATTGTTTTGAAATTAGAGAAGCCGGTTTCTGTGGTATACAGAAACCGGCTTGTATGAAACGTCTGAACAGGTGTCTATAGATACCTAAAATTTAGGAATAACGCTTTTCAGACGACCTTTTATTCCCATCAGGGCAATTAACGGCTGCGTTCGATAAAACGGTAATAGGTTTCGCCGTCTTGGACGTAACCCAATTCCACACGGGCAATTTCAGAAATCGCTTCTTGACCGTTCGCCAAATCATCGACTTCCGCAGCAAGGAACTGGTTGCGCAAAGTGAGCGTCTGGTTTTTTTCCTCCTGCACGGAAAGTTGTTCCTGCAATTCTTCCGTATGCCCAATACTGCCTTTCCCAAACCAAAGGCTGTATTGGCAGTAAGCAAGCGCGATGGATAAAACAACAGTTACCCACTTCATACGTCAATACCTTTTCTTATTTGCCCAGTTGATAGAATGCGGCTTTGCCGGGGTAGTAGGCAGCTTCTGCCAATTCTTCCTCGATGCGCAGCAGTTGGTTGTATTTCGCCATGCGGTCGGAGCGGCTCAATGAACCGGTTTTGATCTGCATGCAGTTGGTAGCGACTGCCAAGTCGGCAATGGTGCTGTCTTCAGTTTCGCCCGAACGGTGGCTCATTACGCTGGCGTAACGGCTGCGTTTTGCCAAGTCAACCGCTTGCAAGGTTTCGCTCAAAGTACCGATTTGGTTGACTTTGACCAGCAATGCGTTTGCCACGCCTTTTTCGATGCCTTCGGCAAGGATTTTCGGATTGGTTACGAACAAGTCGTCGCCGACCAGTTGTACTTTGCTGCCGAGTTTTTCGGTGAGAAGTTTCCAGCCTTCCCAGTCGTTTTCATCCATACCGTCTTCGATGGAGATAATCGGGAATTCGTTAACCAAGCCTTCAAGGTATTCGGCAAATTCAGCGCTGGTGTAAGAACGGCCTTCGGCTTCCAAGTGGTATTTGCCGTCTTTGTAGAACTCGCTGGATGCGCAGTCCAAAGCAAACAAGACATCATCGCCTGCTTTGTAACCAGCAGCTTCGGTTGCTTCAACCATCAGTTGCAGGGCTTCTTTGTGGCTGTTCAGGTTAGGTGCGAAACCGCCTTCATCGCCGACAGTAGTCGGGAAGCCTTTACCGTCGCACAGTTTTTTCAGCGCGTGGAAAATTTCGGCGCCGCAGCGCAGGGCCTCGCGGAAGGATTTTGCGCCGACAGGCATAATCATAAATTCTTGAATGTTCAGGCTATTATTGGCATGTTCACCGCCGTTGATAACGTTCATCATCGGAACAGGTAGAGCCATAGGACCGGCACCGCCCAAGTAACGGTAAAGCGGCAGGCCTGAATCTTCGGCAGCCGCACGGGCAACAGCCATAGAAACTGCCAAAGTAGCATTCGCACCCAAATTGCCTTTGTTTTCAGTGCCGTCCAGCTCGATCATGATTTTGTCGATGTAGGACTGTTCGTTGGCATCGATACCGATCAGGGCTTGGGCAATTTGGTTG
>CALDNV010000229.1:0-2869 GCA_937914605.1 uncultured Neisseria sp. | reverse complement strand
CTTTGAGCTAAGGCGAGGCAACGCCGTACTGGTTTAAAGTTAATCCACTATACTTTGTCCATCTTTTCTATTCAAACAAAAGGTCGTCTGAAACTCGGTTTCCCGTTTTCAGACGACCTTTTTCCAAGCATATCGTTTAAGCGTTCAACAAACTTTCATCCAGCGTCAAATCCTCGTTTTTGTTCACCGCCACTTTGCGCGTCAGGACGTTTTGCGCGATTTCCTGCGCTTCGGCGAGCGAGTGCATCAGATAGGTGCCGCATTGGTATTCGTTCAACTCGGGGATTTTGCTTTGGTCTTTGACATTGACCACATCCTGCATCGAAGCGAGCCATGCGTCGGCGACCTGCTGCTCGTCGGGCGTGCCGATAAGGCTCATATAGAAACCGGTGCGGCAGCCCATCGGAGAAATGTCGATGATTTCGACGCCGTTGCCGTTCAAGTGGTCGCGCATAAAGCCCGCGAACAAATGCTCCAGCGTGTGGATGCCTTTTTCGGACAGGATTTCTTTGTTGGGAACGCAAAAGCGCAGGTCGAATACGGTAATGGTGTCGCCTTTGGGCGTGGTCATGGTTTTCGCCACACGCACGGCGGGGGCGTGCATACGGGTGTGGTCGACTTTGAAACTGTCTAACAGGGGCATTGGGTTATCCTTTTGGGTAAATGTTTTGGGAGTGAGATGGGCCTCTGAGTCCGATCACAATTCGATAATCTCAACCGCTTCGCCCGAAGCCGCGCTCAGGGCTTCGTTCAAAACATCGTAGAAATCCCGTCCGTCGCGCGTTGCCAGCCATTTGCCGTTTTGCTCGGCGAAATGGTAGCCGCCGCTTTTTGCGGCAATCCACAATTCTTGGTTGGGCGTGTGGCGGTTGACGATGATTTGCGTGCCGTCCGCCGCTTCGATGGTCAGGACGTTTCCGGCAAACTGGCAGTCGAAATCCCAGCCGTTTTCGTCGATTTGGTCTTCGATGTGTTCGAACAATTCTTCGCTCATGCGGATGAATTCGCTTTCGGTCATCATGGCTTTTTGTGTGTTTTTTGTTTAAGATACCGAATCTTGCCACATTCGCGCTTATGAAGGAAGTTTACCGATGAAATACGGCGTATTTTTTGCGGCGGCAACCGCCCTCCTGCTTTCAGCCTGCGGCTACAAAGGCGACCTCTACCTGCCCAAAGAAGGCGACAAGGCGCGTTTCGGCGTGGTCCAAACCGACCTGAAAACCCATTCTTCCAAAGAACCTACCAATCAAACCAACGATTAAGCCTCACCAACATGACCCTGCATTGCGAACAAGTCCCCTATTCCCGTCTTGCCGAAGAATTCGGCACGCCGCTTTATGTGTACAGCCAATCCGCGCTGACCGAAGCATTTGAAAACTACCAAACCGCGTTTGCCGCGCTTTCCCCGCTCGTCTGCTACGCCGTTAAAGCCAACGGCAATCTGAGCATCATCAAACACTTCGCCTCGCTGGGCAGCGGTTTCGACATCGTCTCCGGCGGCGAATTGGCGCGCGTTTTGGCGGCGGGCGGCGACGCGGCGAAAACCATCTTTTCAGGCGTGGGCAAAAGCGAAGCAGAAATTGAGTTCGCGCTTCATGCAGGCGTGAAATGCTTCAATATGGAAAGCATCCCCGAAATCGACCGCATTCAAAAGGTTGCTGAACGCTTGGGCAAAACTGCGTCCGTCTCCCTGCGCGTTAACCCCGATGTTGATGCCAAAACCCATCCCTACATCTCCACAGGCCTGAAAGCCAACAAATTCGGCATCGCCTACGCCGACGCGCTCGAAGCCTACCGCCATGCCGCCCGCCAAAGCCACCTCAAAATAATCGGCATCGACTGCCACATCGGTTCGCAACTGACCGACCTCAGCCCGCTTATCGAAGCCTGCGGGCGCATCTTGATTTTGGTTGACCGATTGGCGGATGAAGGCATCGTTTTGGAACATTTAGACTTAGGCGGCGGCGTCGGCATCGTTTATCAAGACGAAACCGTCCCCGATTTGGGCGCGTATGCCCAAGCGGTTCAAAAACTGATCGGCACACGTCATCTGAAACTGATCCTCGAACCCGGCCGCAGCTTGGTCGGCAACGCAGGTTCACTGCTGGCGCGCGTCGAGTTCGTCAAACACGGCGAAGAAAAAAACTTCGTCATGGTCGATGCCGCCATGAACGACCTCATGCGCCCCGCCCTATATGACGCGTACCACCGTATCGAAGCGGTAGAACCCAAAAATATTCCGCCGCTGACCGCCGACATCGTCGGCCCGATTTGCGAAACCGGCGACTTCCTCGGCAAATACCGCACTCTTGCCTGCGAAGAAGGCGATTTGCTGGTTATCCGCAGCGCAGGCGCATACGGCGCCAGCATGGCAAGCAATTACAACACGCGCAACCGGGCGGCGGAAGTCTTGGTGGACGGCAACGAATACCGGCTTATCCGCCGCCGCGAAACCTTAGAACAGCAAATGGCAAACGAAATGGCTTGTCTGTAAGGTTTGATCGTTTATAGCCCATAAACCACTAAGCGGGTTTATGGGCTAAAGATTAAGTATAGTGGATTAACTTTAAATCAAAGCCTTTCAGTTTGGGGATGCGCTCCCTATCCGTTTTCAGACGACGGCGGATTCGGATTTGAAGTGCAACTTTCCATATGAGCTACACGCAACTGACCCAAGACGAACGATACCCTATCCAATATCTGTCCCTTCACTGCACTGTCACCGAAAAAGCACAACGGCAAACCAATTTAGGTTTCAGACGACCTTTTGCTATCGATATGCCTCAAGACTCAAATATCTTGCATGATTTGTCCGTATTGGCGAAATGCTGCGCCTTGTCTTCGCAGGTGCTTTCGGTCGTTTCACACG
>CALDNV010000228.1:0-4363 GCA_937914605.1 uncultured Neisseria sp. | reverse complement strand
CCCCTCCCCTATTTTGAAAACATCCTGCATCCCCTTTCCCCAATACAGACAACCCCTTCATTAAAATCCCACCGCATGATTAAGGAAGGCAAAGTGTGTATCAACCAAGCGGTTACCTGAAAAACGTTTTATGTTTTTCGGGTAGCCTCTTGCCAAATTGCCTATTCCTTTCTTATCATTCCGCCCCTCATTTTAATGACAGGAAAACGCATTATGCCCTCCAAAATCTCCATAGGCCGCGCAGCCCTCCTGGCCGGTCTCGTTTGTCTCACTGTCGGCTGTGCCAGCTTGGACAAACGTATGAAACGTTTCGTCGGCAAACCTATCGATGCCGTTATCAAATCCTATGGCGTCAAACCCACAGAAGGTGGAGTCAAATCGGAAAACGACCGCTATGCCTACCTCTGGCGCTATACCTACTATTCCTACGCTGGACGTGAATACGAAGGCAGCAGCCAATACGGACCCATCATTACCAACTACTATAGCAACGTCTGCTACGGACAAGACCAAGACCGCATTTTCTACACTGACGATCAAGGCATCATCGTAGATTATTATTGGCAAAACAGCGATAAATGGCGCGTGAATTGCAGTACTCACCAAATCGGCCGGTATTTCCGAAGATCCCTGTAATCAAACACATCCCTCAAACTACGTTAGCGCGTTTAATATGAAGGAAACAGTTAGCCGCAACGAAACCTGATCCAATTAAACAGTTGGAAAATATAGTGGATTAAATTTAAATCAAGACAAGGCGACGAAGCCGCAGACAGTACAGATAGTACGGAACCGATTCACTTGGTGCTTCAGTACCTTAGAGAATCGTTCTCTTTGAGCTAAGGCGAGGCAACGCCGTCCTGGTTTAAAGTTAATCCACTATAAGAATGGGACAAGACGGCAAACTTTAAACAGACGGATAATAAAACCGCCCGAATGTTCTGCCAAACAGGACATTCGGGCGGTTTGTTTCCGTTTCTTCCATCAAAAATTAGCTTAGAACTTCCATTCCAGTGATACGGCGTAGTTGCGACCGGGCGCGCGGTAGCGGTCCAAGCCTTTGCCGTCGCGGTCGACCCCGTTGGTAGTACTGTAACTGTACAAACCGCGCAGGGAATCCCAAGTGGTGTATTTGCGGTTGAACAGGTTGTACACACCCGCACGCAGGGTTAGGTTTTTCACCGGTTTGTAGAAGCCGTACATATCGAACACATAAGCCGATTTGTTCAGCCACGGGTAATCCTGTACTTTTTTCTGCAAAGGCGTACCCCAGCCGTTGTTTTCATAAACGGTGTATTGCGCGTCTTTCGCCTTTTTCGCGCCCAGATAGGTCAGTCGGGAGAACACGCCCCATTTTTCGCTCGGACTTTCATAGTCGATACCGGCAATCACTTTCAGTGGCTGGGTGGACAGTAGGCTGTTGTCGCCCGACAGTTTGCTTTTCGCGTAACCGACCGAACCGAACAGCTTCCAGCCTTCAGGTACGAAAGACACTACTTTGTCCAAATTCAGACGACCTGTCAGCTCAAGACCGCGAACCCTTGCCTTGTCGATGTTCTGCATCTGCCAATCCAGTTTTTCGGTGTAGGGGTCGCTGCACAGACCGTAGTAATAATCCATCTGGGTGCAGCCGGGTTCGCCGCTGGCGGTCAGTTTCCGCTCTTCAGACAGGAAATTGCGGTAGTTGCTTTGATACAGGTTGGCATCCAGCGTACCTTTTTCGCCGCGTCCTTGCAGGGAGAGGGTGTGGGTGGTGCTGCGCTCGGCTTTCAGGTTGGGATTGGGCAGCCAATTACCCGAACCGTGGTTGTAGGTGAAATACACTTCGGACGCATTGGGGACGCGGTAGCCTGAAGTAATGTCGTAACCGACACGCCAAACCGGATTCAGTTGCGCTGCCAAACCGGCGAAACCGCTCCAGCCGCTGTAAGTATTGGGCGCAGGTGGGGTTTTGTCACAGGCATTACAGTTGGCATTCAGTTGTTGCGGCGTCATTTTGGTATGGTCGTAACGGATGCCCGCGCGACTTGAAAATACATCGGTCCATTGGATTTGGTCAGACAGCGAGAAACCGTAGTTGGTGGTTTTCACCGGATGCTGAATCGTGCTGGTCGTGCGGGAAACACGACCGCTGAAGTAATAATCGTCGCGGTTTAAGTTTTCAAAATCACGCCGGCTGGCAAAGGTTTTGAACGACAGGCGATGCTGCCCGCCCAGTTGCAACGGCTGGCTGTCCAAACGCAAAGTGATGCGTTTGAATCGTGTGTCCATGCTGCGGTTGTAGATTTCGCCAACTTCCTTTTTACCGTACTCGGTTTCCCATGTGGTGTAATTCGTCGGGAACAAGCCTTTGTAGTTAACCGCGGATACTTTGGTTCTCTGATAGTCGATGTCCGCTTTTACTAGGGACAGCCAACCGGATTGAGGCGTCCATTCGTAAAACAGGTTGGCATTGCGCCGTCTGTTTACATCGTCGGCTTCGCGCCACGCGGAAGTCATCAGGTTATAAGACTCTTCATTTGTGTAATTATGTCCCTGCTGGCCGTTGAGCGATGCGCCGATACGGTGGTTTTCGTTAATCTGATAACCGATTTTGGCCAAGAAGCTGTGGTATTTGTGTTGGGACGGATCAGGAATGCCGCGCGCCGAACCGCGGATATTCGCGCCGCTGCCCGCACCTTCCACCGCATAGCCGCGGTTGCCTGCGCTTTCGGTTTCATGACCGCGACGTTGTGAATACAGTAAAGCCGCATCAACACTGCCGTTGTCCATGCCGAAGCCGACTGTGTTCGTCCATTCGCGGTTGCGGCTGCTGTAACCGTTTTTCATCATCACGCCGAACTGCCGCTCAGGCAGCAGCAAATCACGCCCTTGCAGGGTTTGGTAATTCACACCGCCGCCCAAGGCGCCGCTGCCGGTATTGAAAGAGTCCGCCCCTTTCACGATGTCGATGTTGCGCACCAGTTCAGGGTCGATGGACAAGCGTGAACTGTTGAAATTGCCGTAACGGGCATACAGTGAGTTTTCTTCGGAATCAGGCAGGCTCACGCCGTCGATGCTGACGCCGACACGGTTGCCTTCCACGCCGCGAATGGCAAAGCCTTTTTGATGACGGCCGCTGTCGCTCAGGCCGACATCGGTGGAATAGCGTACCAAGTCTTTGTTGTCGCGTATCATTTCCTGTTGGATGCGGCCGAGGTTGACCCGTTCCACGGCGGCGGGCGCGTTGCGATGCCCTTTTACCGTTACCTGTTTCAGTTCGGCTTGCATGGGCTCGGCAGCCGTTGATTGCGCAGCATTATCCGCTGCAAACACGGGATTGCCGAAAATACTGCCGACAAGGGCGGCAATAGGGAGTATGTGTGATGATTTCATGGTTCAAAACCTCAGAAACAATAAAATTGACCAATATTCAGCTTAATTCAATAATGAAAATTTTTGATAATCATTTATATTTATATTGAAAGCAATGACGAATATAAATCCCTGTAACGGATGGCCAATAAATTTTTAAATACGGAAACGGAAACCGGATAAAAGCGGCCTTCCTTACCCATACCATATGTAAGGGGTTGATATTTCGGACTTCAACTGTTTTCCGGCACAAAATATTGCGCCGGAAAACATATCGCTGGACTATCAATAATCTGCATTTAGTGGCGGTGCGGAACAAAGCCTTCCGGAGCTTCTGCGCCCTCAGGCAGACCAAAGGTTTCGCGCAGAACGACTTTATAGAACGCAAACGCATCTTTTGCACCTTGAATCGCCTCGGCTTCGGCTTCGGGGCTTAAGTCCAAAGCATTCAAATGTTCGACAAAGGCACGCCAATGTTTGCCGCGTCCGTTCGGATGGGGAGCGAGGTGGCGCGCACCGTGTTCGCCGTTGTAATCCAGCTTTTGCGCGTGTTTAAACAAAAATGCAGCGCCCAAATTGGAACCTTCGGCGCAATACAGCCAGCCGATGGCTTTGTTGCCGGTTTCATGCGGCAGCGGTTTGCCGTATTCGTAGGGTTTGTCGCCCAAATCCGCCAAGTCTTGCGTTACCGCGTCGTAACGCGCCATGTATTCCAGCTCGGGAATGGCTTTGTTCAACTCGGGGTCTTTATAGATATGATCGACCGCTTTGTGGAACACGGATTGCAGTTTCAAGAATTTGATGTAGTTCTCTTTGTTGGTAAACGGCTCGACAGACATGACCAAATTGTCCACGCTGTCGTGAATGGTGGCGGTTTGCTCTTTCAGCCGTTTGGCAAAGGTCAGCTCTTGTGTTTCGCTCATGTGAATATCCTTTGATGATCTACAAAATTTAATTGACGGTTTTGACAAAACCCGCACAGCAGATTTTCAGACGACCTCAAATGAAG
>CALDNV010000227.1:0-1208 GCA_937914605.1 uncultured Neisseria sp. | reverse complement strand
GGATAATCCGTCCCCCGGCTTGGTTTACTGTAAACCCTTTGCTTTACATAGTTTGTGTAAAGGTACGGGTAATCACGTCAAGCTGCTGTTCTCGGGTCAGCGAGTTGAAGCGTACGGCGTAACCGGACACGCGGATGGTCAGTTGCGGATATTTGTCCGGATTGTTCATCGCGTCTTCCAGCGTTTCGCGGGTCAATACGTTGACGTTCAGGTGTTGACCACCTTCCACTTCCCCTTCTTCGTGGTGGAAGTAACCGTCCATCAGACCTGCGAGGTTGCGTTCGCGGGAGTTTTCGTCTTTACCCAATGCGCCCGGCACGATGGAGAAGGTGTAGGAAATACCGTCTTTGGCAAACTCGAACGGCAGTTTGGCTACGGAAGTCAGCGAAGCAACGGCGCCGTTGACATCGCGACCGTGCATCGGGTTGGCACCCGGACCGAACGGTGCACCTGCGCGGCGACCGTCCGGCGTGTTGCCGGTTTTTTTGCCGTACACGACGTTGGAGGTAATGGTCAGCACGGACTGGGTCGGTGTTGCGTTGCGGTAAGTTTTGTGGGTTGCCACTTTTTTCATGAAGCGTTCCACCAAGTCGCAGGCAATGTCGTCCACGCGGTCGTCGTTATTACCGAACTGCGGATATTCGCCTTCGATTTCAAAGTCGACGGCAATACCGTTTTCGTCGCGAATCGGTTTGACTTTGGCGTATTTGATGGCGGACAGTGAGTCGGCGGCCACAGACAAACCGGCGATACCGCAGGCCATAGTGCGTTTCACGTCGCGGTCATGCAGCGCCATCAACGCGGCTTCGTAGCTGTATTTGTCGTGCATGTAATGGATGATGTTCAGCGCGGTAACGTATTGGGTTGCCAGCCAATCCATGAATTTGTCCATGCGCTCAAAGACAGTGTCGTAGTCCAAGACTTCGTCCATAATCGGTTCGGTTTTCGGGCCGACCTGGTCTTTGGATTTTTCGTCCACGCCGCCGTTGATTGCGTACAGCAGGGTTTTCGCCAAGTTGGCGCGTGCGCCGAAGAACTGCATTTGTTTGCCGACCACCATCGGGCTGACGCAGCAGGCAATGGCGTAGTCGTCACTGTTGAAGTCCGGACGCATCAAATCGTCGTTTTCGTATTGGATGGACGAGGTGTCGATGGACACTTTGGCACAAAACTCTTTAAAGCCTTGCGGCAGTTGTTCGGACCACAAC
>CALDNV010000226.1:0-2536 GCA_937914605.1 uncultured Neisseria sp. | reverse complement strand
TAGTACATAAGGGCGTTGGCAACGCCGTATCATTGCAATTTTAATCCACTATATTGGGGAAAATTAAAGGTTTGGTTGGAACTTCTATGTTTGAAAAAATGTTTGTTTCAGACTTGTACAGCGTAATGCTGTATTGAGTTAGCTTGTTGAAGGTGCATCATTGGATTTTACTCTTGTGAAAACGAAACGCGGTTTCCGTCGATGTTCAGTGTTTCATCATAAAAGGCGTCATTTTCAGACGACCTTTATGACCCATATAAAAAACGTCGTCTGAAATTTTCAGACGACGTTTTGTTGTCGGCAATCGATCAATATTTATTGATGTTGCTGTGGATATTGTATTGGTTGTGTTCCGTATCGTGGGAATCTTGCGGCTCGTTGCGGACGTGCGGTTTGTCGTCAGACATGTTGTCCAAGTCGCGGCCGGGTTCGGATACGGTGTCGCCGATGTTGATGCTGGTCAGGTTTTCCAAAATGATGGCGGACGAGAGATGTTCGCCGGTGCGGTATACCATAGCCAATGCGGTTTCTTCGGCAGGGATGGAAACATATTTGACTACGCTCTTACGGCCTTTTTTGCCTTCTTCCAAATCGACTTTCACTTGGCGGTCGCGTTTGTAAATGCTCAAGACCGTGCCTTTGTCCAAGCCGTCGGAGGAACCTTTGTTCAGGGTAACGGTTTGGAATTGTCCGGCTTCATGTACGCCGTCGAGGATGGATATGACTTTACCGTCGATGTGTTGCGTCGGCGCGTGCGGCATGATTTGGAAAGGCTCGGTTTCGCCGTCCATTTTCAGCAGGAAGTCGCCTTTGCGGATTTCGGAAACGGCTTCTTCTACAATCATAGGCTGCGCGGTTTGGGTCGGCACTTTCGCCAGCGGGTGCAGGCGGGTGTAGTATTCGCCGTCTTTCAGGTATTTGCGGTCTTCGTCGGAAGCGGAGTCCAGCGCGCTGTTGGTGTAGGGCAGGGTGCTGACGATACCGCTGAAGACGACTTCTTGACCGAGGTATTTACGGGTATCGGGATCGGTCAGGTCTTTGACGGCGCGGTAAACCAGATAGCGGCCGGGTTCGGTAACGCCGTAGGCGTACACGCGTTCGCCTTTGCTGTACATGATGCGGTTGTCAGGGCCGTCGATCAGGCGCGGTGCGTCTTGGGTCTTCATTTGGTCGATGAACTGCGGATGTTGCATGAACATGCGGTAGAAGTTCACGTTGACGGTTTGGATGCCGTAGCCTGAAGAGGTTTCGCGGACGCGCGGGCTGAGTTTGATGACCGGAATGCCGTCATTGCCTGCGGAGCCGTTTTCGAAGCCCAGTTGCGGGCGGCCGTTGACGTAGCGCAAAACCAACACCTGACCCGGATAAATCAGATGCGGATTGCGGATTTCGCCGCGGTTTGCGCCCCAAAGGCGGTTCCACTGCCACGGGCTGTACAGATATTTGCCGGAGATGCCCCAGAGTGTGTCGCCGTTTTTCACGACGTAGCGTTGCGGCGCATCGGGGCGCACTTTTAATGAAGCTGCTTGAGCGTGGGCGGAAATTGCCATGCCCGCGACACAAAGCAGGGTTATAATACGTTGTTGCATAACCGTTCCCCTTGAAATTGATTCGGTTTGTCTTTAAATGATAAACGGAGAAAATGAAATGGCCGGGAGTTTGCAAAAAACCGCCGTCCCCCTTTAAAAAACGTCAATAGGCGTTTCGTGCGCATTGAACAGAAATTCATTGACGCATATTTTATCATTGAATGTTAGTGTCATCACGGGAATTGTGAAGACAGGCGCAAAATTTGTATGAAAACACACACAATCTGCTGCCGGACGCGTTTGAATGCGCGTCCCAAGTATTGAAAAACGAAGAGAAAATTATGGCTTTACTGAATATCCTGCAATATCCCGACGAGCGACTGCACACCGTGGCGAAGCCTGTCGAGCAAGTCGATGAGCGCATCCAAAAGCTGGTTGCCGATATGTTTGAAACCATGTATGAAGCACGCGGCATCGGGCTGGCGGCGACGCAGGTCGATGTGCACGAGCGCGTCGTCGTGATGGATTTGACCGAAGACCGCAGCGAGCCGCGCGTGTTCATCAACCCCGTTATTGTTGAAAAAGACGGCGAAACCACTTATGAAGAAGGCTGCCTGTCTGTGCCGGGCATTTACGACACCGTTACCCGCGCCGAACGCGTCAAGGTCGAGGCTTTGAACGAAAAAGGCGAGAAATTCACGCTGGAGGCGGACGGTCTGTTGGCGATTTGCGTGCAGCACGAGTTGGATCACCTGATGGGCATCGTTTTTGTCGAACGCCTGTCGCAGCTTAAACAGGGTCGGATTAAGACCAAACTGAAAAAACGTCAGAAACACACCATCTAAAAGCCGAATGATACGGTCGAACAGGTCGTCTGAAAGAGGGGAAGCGGCAGCAAGCCGTTGTTTTTCAAACTTTCAGACGACCTGTCGCAATGTTTGCCGTTGCGCTATATATAGTGGATTAACTAAATCAGGACAAGGCGACGAAGCCGCAGACAGTACAGA
>CALDNV010000225.1:0-5837 GCA_937914605.1 uncultured Neisseria sp. | reverse complement strand
GCATCAGCAGCCTGTACGACTACGACCCCATGGGTCGTCTGAAAAGCCAGCGTACTGTCTGGAGCGGCACACAAACCTCCCGCGGCAAACAAAACCCGCTGGCCGGCGGCGCCGTCAACCGCCGCTACGCCTACGACAAAGCCGGCAACCTGATTCAAAGCGCCGACCAAAGAAGCGGCGTCCTTCATTACGTTTACGACAAAATCGGACGCATTCAGGAAGCCCGCAACAGCCAAACCGGCCGCAGCGAAACCTTCGCCTTCGACCCCGCCCACAACATCCTCGACATTCCAACATCTACTCCCTCTCCCGTGGGAGAGGGGCGGGGAGAGGGCAAAACGACCGCGCCGATTTCAGACGACCCCAAAACTCAAGGTCGTCTGAAATCACCTGCCAACCCTAACCCTGTCAGCGGCAACCGCCTCAAAGAATACAACGGCATCGAATACACCTACGACGCATTGGGCAACCTGATCTACCGCCAGCTGCCCAATGGCGAAAACCAATATTACCAATACGATTTAGAAAACCAACTCGTCCGCGCCGAAATCAAAAAGCCCGCCGGCAATACAGAAATCTGGACATACGCCTACGACCCGTTCGGACGACGCCTTTCCAAAGAACGCCAAGACAAACTCGCCTGGACGAGTACCGAACCGAAACGCACCCACTTCGTCTGGGACGGAACGCGATTACTTCAGGAGTACACCTACAAAGGCAGCTATACCTATATCTATACCGACCAAGACAGCTACGAACCGCTGGCGCAAATCTTTGACAACGCCAAAGACGGCAAACAATACCTCGCCTATTTCCACAACGACCAAATCGGCATCCCGCGCGAGATGACCGACATCCACGGCAATCTCTTATGGTACGGCGAATACACCGCTTGGGGTCGTCTGAAAAAGGATGAGCAGGTCTATCGGAATGCGCATCAACCGTTCAGACTGCAAAACCAGTACTTCGATGAAGAAACCGGACTGCATTACAATCTGATGCGCTATTACGAGCCTGAGGCCGGGCGGTTTGTGAATCAGGATCCGATTGGGTTGGATGGCGGGGACAATCTTTATTGGTTCGCTCCGAATGCGCAGGATTGGATTGATCCTTGGGGATTGAAGCGAAGTTATGGCGGAAAGCAAGAACGAATTAGAGCTTTAGCGAATGACCCATCTCAACCTCGTCATGTTCGAGGATGGGTTAAAAATGAAATTCGTCGAGTGGAAACTCGTAGAAAAATGGGCAAAACTACTAAACTTCGACTAAGATTACCACGAGGTTATGATTTAGCTCACTGGAGAGGCTATGAAAATGCAAAAGGTTTTAGTTATACTTTTACAAGTCTACTGACTAGAGTTTTGCATAGATTACAACATAAAAAAGACAACGGTGGTCGTCGCCAACCACTTAGAGCGTCAAAAAAATGTGGTAATTTAACTGAACAGCAAATTAAAGATTCTCGAAAATAGAAAGGAAAAATACATGGGTTTACCTAAACAGGCTATAGAGTCAATTTTAAAACTAACAGCAAAGGAGCGATTTGAATATTCGATTAAAACAATCGCAGGTACTGAGGTAATATATCTCTTAGATGGTAAAGATGACTGGATATGTTTGCAAGATGATAATGGGAAAGAATACTTAATGATTTTCCCTGAGTCTGAGTTTGCTGAATTATCAATGGAGTGGAACCCTCAAGCGAATAGTATTGATGAAATGGAATTGGAAAACTTTTTAGAAGATACTATTCCGATGATGGTAGAAAATGATATAAAACTTGCAATTTTTCCATTAGATGAAAAAACAGATACCATTATTTTAGACCCCATGGAATTTGCCAAGATAATTAACAGTCATATGAGTGAATGGTATGGTGAGGAATTTGAACTTCCCTATCTCAAATGAATTAAGTAAGCCGTAGCCGGTATAAAACCTCTAGAGTGTATGGAAAGTAAGAGCGATTCCTACTTTTCAGACGACCTCAAAACCTTCTTTTGAGGTCGTTGAACATATTCGTTCTTTAACAATCGCACATTAGTTAGCATCAAGGTCGTCTGAAACACAACTTTCAGACGGCCTTTGTTGTACTGTGCTCAACCGCCGCTACGCCTACGACAAAGCCGGCAACCTGATTCAAAGCGCCGACCAAAGAAGCGGCGTCCTTCATTACGTTTACGACAAAATCGGACGCATTCAGGAAGCCCGCAACAGCCAAACCGGCCGCAGCGAAACCTTCGCCTTCGACCCCGCCCACAACATTCTCGACATCCCGACATCTACTCCCTCTCCCGTGGGAGAGGGTCGGGGAGAGGGCAAAACAACCACCCCGATTTCAGACGACCCCCAAACTCAAGGTCGTCTGAAATCCCCTGCCAACCCCAACCTTACCGGCGGCAACCGCCTCAAAGAATACAACGGCATCGAATACACCTACGATGCACTGGGCAACCTGATTTACCGCCAGCTGCCCGACGGCGAAAACCAATATTACCAATACGATTTAGAAAACCAACTCGTCCGCGCCGAAATCAAAAAGCCCGCCGGCAATACAGAAATCTGGACATACGCCTACGACCCGTTCGGACGACGCCTTTCCAAAGAACGCCAAGACAAACTCGCCTGGACGAGTACCGAACCGAAACGCACCCACTTCGTCTGGGACGGAACGCGATTACTTCAGGAGTACACCTACAAAGGCAGCTACACCTATATCTACACCGACCAAGACAGTTATGAACCGCTGGCGCAAATCTTTGACAACGCCAAAGACGAAACCCAATACCTCGCCTATTTCCACAACGACCAAATCGGCATACCGCGCGAGATGACCGATATCCACGGCAATCTCTTATGGTACGGCGAATACACCGCATGGGGTCGTCTGAAAAAGGATGGGCGCGTCTATCGGAATGCGCATCAGCCGTTCAGATTGCAGAACCAATACTTCGATGAAGAGACCGGACTGCATTACAACCTGATGCGCTATTACGAGCCTGAGGCGGGACGGTTTGTGAATCAGGATCCGATTGGGTTATTAGGAGGGGATAATCTTTATTGGTTTGCACCCAATGCGCAAACGTGGATTGATATTTTAGGGTTGAATAGATTCACCCGTACTACATGGCAAGCTCCATCTAAAGGAACAGGTCAAACGTATACGGTATTTCAACAGGCAATAGATTGGGATATGGTTGATAATAAAGGGAGGACAAATTTACAACGTGCATCTAAAGGGTTAGCTCCTTTGGGGGCTGATGGTAAATCTATCAATCTACATCACTCAAAACAAGATGCTAGGGGTGCTTTGTTTGAATTGACGAAAACAACGCATAGTAAATATGATAGAACAAATGCCTTGCATCCTTATAAAGTTGATGGAAGCGGTAAGCATCCATATTTCCCAGTAGATAGAAATGCGTTTGATAAGGATAGAAAGCAATATTGGAAAGATAGGGCGAAAGCAGAAAAAAGACGCAGAAGAAAAGCTGGAAAATGTTAAGGTCAATTTACTTATATTTATATCAAAGAGGTTTGTTATGTTAGATACTAATTTTAAAGAATATCTTGATGATGAATTTGGTAGGATATTGCCAGAAAATCAAAATAAATATCGTGAATTATTCAAAAGATTAGGGTTTGGAAAAATAAATCATGACTTTGTTGAATTTTGGTCAACATATAGTGATGAAATTTATGGAAAAATTGGATATTTGGTTGATTTGGCAATGGACTTAGAGGATTTTTCAAGTAGCCAAACAGAAATTTTGAGAAAAAATATTGGATTACCTGATAATTATTTTTCGTTATTAAATAATGAGTTAGATGATTATATCTTATATGATAAAAATACCGACGAGGTTTTTTTTGTAGAGGCTCCTAATATTCAAAAGTTCATAGAAAATAAACAATTCAGCAAACATTGGAATAGCTTTGAATATTTTATTAAAGATTATCTAAATTATAATGCTTAATATGTTTAATTTTTAAGCGATTAGCAAGCTGTAGCCAATGAAACCTCCAATTCCGATGTAGAGTGTGAACGGTACGCACGCGCGCGGTTTCTGTTTTTCAGACGACCTCACTATTTTCTTTGAGGTCGTCTGAACCATTTGTTCTTTAACAATCTTATTAACAGTTAACATAGAGGTCGTCTGAAAGCCAGCAATTTTCAGACGACCTCTGCCAAATTGCTACGACTACGACGGCTACGGCGATTTGACCGCCGTTTACGGACGCGACGGCAAAAAACTGCGCGGTTTCGCCTACCGCAACCATATCATGGTCGAACACAGCCAGCCCGACGGACTGGTGTCCCGCTACGAATACGACCGTTACGATACCGACGGCAAAGTGCTCAAAAGCAGCAACAACCTCGGCGAAGAATGGACGTTTGACTACCGCAAAGACCATACCGTCGTTACCGACGCATTGGGGCGGACGGAAGTGTACGGTTTCGACGAAAACCGCGAACTCGTCTACCGCATCGACGCCGACGGACAACGCAGCGACAGCGAACGCGACAGCTACGGCCGCATTACCGTAGAACGCGACCCCCTCGGACGCGAAACCCGCTATCTCTACGATACCGAAGGCAACGTCATCGCCATCACCGCGCCGGACGGTAGCAGCACCCAAATCGACTACCACGAAACCCTCAACCTGCCGGTTGCCGTCAACGATCCCGCAGGCAGGATTACCGCCTACGATTACGATCAGCGCGGCAACCTCATCAGCATCACCGACCCCGCCGGTTACACCACCCGCTACGGCTACAACGCCCAATGGCTGCCCGAAACCATTACCGACGCCTTAGGCAAAACCCGACGCCTACACTACGACACCCTCGACCAACTCGTCAGCTTTACCGACTGTACCGGCGAAACCACCCGTTTCGGTTACACCGAATACGGCGATCTCGAAACCGTTACCGATGCGCTGGGCCATACCACCCGCCACCACTACGACGCAGCGGGCAACCCCGTCCGTACCGACTACCCCGACGGCAGTCACGAAACCTTCGAATACGACCGCCTCAACCGACTGACCGCCCACATCGACGGACTCGGTGCCAAAACCGCCTACGAACTCGCAGTGGACGGACTGCCGCTCAAACGCACCAACGCGCTGGGCCATACCTTCGCCTACGCCTACGACAAAGCCCGCCGTCTGACCGTCCTCACCAACGAAAACGGCGAAACCTACCGTCTCGATTACGACCAAACCGACAACCTGATCCAAGAAACCGGCTGGGACGGCAAAATCACCGCCTACGGCTACGATGCCGCCGGACAACTGGTCCAACAGACCGAATACGGCCAAAGCAATCATGAAGGTCGTCTGAAAGAGCGTCCCGAAACTTGGCACATCCATCATTTCAAACGCAACATCCTTGGCCAACTCATCGAAAAACAAAGCCGCAAAGTCTCCGGCCGCAACGGACAAAGCAAAGACGAAGGCATCAGCCGCACCCGTTTCGACTACGACCCCATTACCGGCAACCTGACCAAAGCCCGCAACCAACACAGCAGCGTCGAACTCGCCTACGACGAACTCGACCGCCTCATCGGCGAAACCACCGTCCACAACGGCCAAAGCGCCACCGTAGGCTACCAGTACGACCCGTTGGGCAACCGCATCCGCACCATCCTGCCCGACGGCCGCCATATCGATTACCTTTACTACGGCAGCGGACACCTGCACCAAATCAGCCTCGACGGCGAAGTCATTACCGACATCGAACGCGACAAACTGCACCGCGAAATCCAAAGGACGCAGGGCAGCATCAGCAGCCTGTACGACTACGACCCCATGGGTCGTCTGAAAAGCCAGCGTAC
>CALDNV010000224.1:0-7222 GCA_937914605.1 uncultured Neisseria sp. | reverse complement strand
CTGTAATTGTATGTAATGCGTGATATAATGCGAACTCTTTGCCTTACGTTAAGGCAAAGTTGGATATGAACTCACAAAGATTAACATATTGCTTGACGTTCATAGGCTTCTTGATTATATTTAGCCTCGCATTACTGTCGGGATTTCCCGTTTTTATGAAGCAGATTCTCATCTTACAAATTCTGGTTTTGGCAGCGGTTGCGCTGATTAGCGCCGCATTTTCAGGTTTGGCAGGATTTTGGTCTGCTGTCGCAGGCGGGTTTTCCTATCTTATTCCCTCCGCTTTCGCAGTTTTACTTTTAAAACTTTCCAAGTGTAACCCTTTGTATCATGGTAAAGCGTTCATTATTGGGGAAGTTTTAAAAGTAGTGCTGTCGCTGGTAATGATGCTTGCCGTATTCGCAGTTTGGCATCAGTCTTTGATATTCTTTCCGTTCTTGTTCGGATTGCTCGGTGTCAGCCATTTGGTTTTTTTAGTATTGTTGAGAGTGAAGCATTATGGCAGGTGACAAAATTACTGCTACTGATTACATCACGCACCACTTGCAAAGTTTGACCAGCCTTTCCGATGTCGCTAAAGGACAAGGCTTGGATAATATTGCTGATTTTTCTTTTATTAATATTGATGCAATATTTTTCTCTGTATTGTTGGGTGTAATCGGAAGTTTCCTACTTTTGCGTGGGGCCAGGAAGGCGACGGCGGGTGTGCCCGGACGTTTTCAGGCTGCCGTCGAGATTTTGTTTGAGTTTGTGGATGATATGTGTAAAAGCATTATTCACAACGAGCAATCTCGAAAAGCCATTGCCCCGTTAGGCTTGACGCTGTTTGTATGGATTTTCCTGATGAATGCCATGGATATGCTGCCGGTTGATTTGTTCCCGTGGCTGTGGCAAAACATTACCGGTAACCATCATGCATTGTTGCGTATTGTACCGACCGCAGATTTGAATACCACATTAGCGTTGGCTATCGGTGTCTTGGTGATTTGTATTTATTACAATATCAAAATCAAAGGTATCCGTGGTTGGATTCATGAGTTGTTCAGCGCTCCGTTCGGCGCCAAACTTGCTCCCGCCAACTTCCTTTTGAATCTGGTTGAATTCCTCTCTAAAACAGTTTCTCACGGTATGCGGTTGTTCGGTAACATGTATGCCGGCGAGCTGGTATTCCTTCTGATTGCTTTGCTGGGTGGCGCTTGGGCGACATCTGGAAGCGTTGAAGTGTTGGATCCGATTCTGTTTGGTTTCCACATCCTTGCCGGATTGGCATGGGCGATTTTCCATATCTTGGTGATTACCCTGCAGGCATTTATCTTTATGGCCTTGGCGTTTGTCTATATCGGACAAGCTCATGATGCACATTAATTTATTAGGTAGTTTTTCATTAACTTTCTTTGTTTTCTCAAGGAGTAAAAAATGGGTTTGGTAGCAATTGCATGTGGTTTGATCGTAGCATTGGGTGCATTGGGTGCCTCTATCGGTATCGCAATGGTCGGTTCCAAATATCTGGAGTCTTCTGCTCGTCAACCTGAATTGATTGGTCCGCTGCAAACTAAATTGTTCCTGATTGCTGGTCTGATTGATGCCGCATTCCTGATTGGTGTGGCTATTGCACTGTTGTTCGCCTTCGTTAAACCATTTGGTGCATAATCAAACGGCGTGATCCGTCTAGGTACAGACTTCGGTCTGTTTGATTAACACTAGTACGAAGGTTAACTAACGTGAATATTAATGCAACCTTATTCGCTCAAATCATCGTCTTTTTCGGTTTGGTTTGGTTTACCATGAAATTCGTGTGGCCGCCGATCGCAAAAGCATTGGATGAGCGTGCCGCAAAAATTGCCGAAGGCTTGGCTGCTGCCGAGCGCGGTAAGAGCGATTTTGAACAGGCAGAGAAGAAAGTTGCAGAACTCTTGGCTGAAGGGCGTAACCAAGTTTCCGAAATGGTAGCTAACGCCGAAAAACGTGCCGCCAAAATCGTGGAAGAAGCGAAAGAACAAGCTTCTGTCGAGGCGGTGCGGATTACAGCACAAGCTAAAGCCGATGCCCAGCAAGAAATGAATCGTGCACGCGAAGTTTTGCGCGAACAAGTTGCTGCGTTGGCGGTTAAAGGTGCCGAGTCTATTTTGCGCAGTGAAGTGGATACTTCGAAACATGCGCAGCTGCTCAGTGCTTTAAAACAGGAGCTGTAATCTTATGGCTGAGTTCGCAACGATTGCCAGACCTTATGCGAAAGCATTGTTTAATCTGGCGCAGGAAAAAAACCAAATTGAGTCTTGGTTGGGCGGACTGGAAGAATTAGCCGCGGTTGTTCAAAATCAGAAAGTGATTTCTTTGATCGAGCAACCTGAAACAAATACTTCTGAGAAGGTGAATTTGCTTGCCGAACTCGTTGAGTTAAAAAGTGATGAATTGAAAAATTTCATTACTGTTTTGGCAGAGCAAAAACGTTTGCCTGTATTGCCTGAAGTCTATGCTCAATATCAAGCTTTAACCTTGTCATTTAATCATACTAAGTCCGCTGTAATTTACAGTGCTTATCCATTGACTGAAGATCAATTGGCTGAGTTGGCTGAAATATTGAAAAAACGCTTTGACAGTAAGTTGCAGATTACAACTGAAGTCGCGCCTGAATTAATTGGCGGTGTCAAAGTTGAAGTGGGTGACCAGGTCTTGGATTTGTCGGTGCAGGGTAAATTGAATGCCCTGTATGCGACTATGACAAATTAGGAGAGTTTTCATGCAGCTTAATCCTGCTGAAATTAGCGATTTGATTAAAGCTAAAATTGAAAATCTGTCTGGAAATACAGAAGTACGTACCCGTGGTACGGTTATTTCTGTAACAGACGGTATTGTTCGTATTCATGGCTTGTCAGACGCAATGCAAGGTGAGATGCTCGAATTCCCGGGTAACACTTTCGGTTTGGCGATGAACTTGGAGCGCGACTCCGTCGGCGCCGTAGTGTTGGGTGAATACGAACATATTAAAGAAGGCGACACAGTTACTTGTACCGGCCGTATTTTGGAAGTACCTGTCGGCCGTGAGTTGGTTGGTCGCGTTGTAGATGCGCTGGGTCGCCCGATTGATGGCAAAGGCCCGATCAACACATCTTCCACAGCGCCAATCGAAAAAATTGCACCGGGTGTAATTGCCCGTAAATCAGTTGACCAGCCTATGCAAACCGGTCTGAAGGCCATTGACTCAATGGTTCCGATTGGTCGCGGTCAACGTGAGCTGATCATTGGTGACCGTCAAACAGGTAAAACAGCCGTAGCATTGGATGCTATTGTCAACCAAAAAGGTACGGGCGTTATCTGTATTTATGTTGCAATCGGTCAAAAAGCATCTTCTATTGCCAACGTAGTACGCAAATTGGAAGAGCATGGCGCAATGGAACACACTATTGTGGTTGCGGCGACTGCTTCTGAAGCTGCGGCTTTGCAATATATCGCACCTTATGCAGGTTGTACGATGGGCGAGTTTTTCCGCGACCGCGGTGAAGACGCATTGATTGTATATGATGACTTGTCCAAACAAGCTGTTGCTTACCGTCAAATTTCCCTGTTGCTGCGCCGTCCTCCCGGTCGTGAAGCATATCCTGGCGACGTTTTCTATCTTCACTCCCGCTTGTTGGAGCGTGCTGCCCGTGTAAATGAGCACGAGGTTGAAAAACTGACTAATGGCGAAGTGAAGGGCAAAACAGGCTCTCTGACTGCATTGCCGATTATTGAAACGCAAGCCGGCGACGTCTCTGCATTCGTACCGACAAACGTGATTTCGATTACCGACGGTCAGATTTTCTTGGAAACTGACTTGTTTAACGCCGGTATCCGTCCTGCGATTAATGCCGGTATTTCGGTATCGCGCGTAGGTGGTGCTGCGCAAACCAAAGTAATTAAAAAACTGGGTGGCGGTATCCGTTTGGCACTTGCCCAATATCGTGAGTTGGCAGCCTTCTCGCAATTTGCTTCCGATTTGGATGAAGCCACACGCAAACAGCTGCAACACGGTGAAGTGGTTACTGAATTGATGAAGCAAAAACAATTCAGCACTTTGGATACAGCTGAAATGGCTTTGACCTTGTGGGCCATTAATAATGGTTCCTACGAAGATGTACCGGTATCCAAGGCATTGGCTTTCGAAGCAGAATTTTTGAGCTTTGTACGCACTCAGCATCCTGGTGTTTTAGAAGCAATCAACGCATCAGGTGCGATGTCCGATGAAAGCGAAAAAGCATTGACCGAAGCCATGAATTCTTTCAAATCTTCTTATGCTTACCAAGCCTAAGAGCTGAAATGAAAGGAGTCTGAAATGGCAGTCGGAAAAGAGATTCTCACCAAAATCCGTAGTGTTCAAAATACCCAAAAGATCACTAAAGCGATGCAGATGGTGTCAACCTCTAAAATGCGGAAGACTCAGGAACGGATGCGCTTGGCGCGTCCGTATGCCGAAAAAGTACGGACAGTTATGAGTCATTTGGCGCGAACCCATGAAGATCACGGTATTAAATTATTGGCACCTCATCGTGAAACACGTCGGGTAGGTTTTATTTTAATCACCTCTGATAAAGGTCTTTGCGGTGGTTTGAACGCGAATGTTTTGAAGAAATTCTTAGCGCAAGTCCAAGAGTACCAAGAACAAGGCATTGAAGTTGATGTCGTCTGTTTAGGTAGTAAAGGTTTGGCAGCTTGTCAAAACATCGGTTTGAACGTTATTGCCAGTGCGATTAATTTGGGTGATACCCCAAAAATGGAATTGCTGCTTGGTCCATTGACTGAAATCTTCCAACGTTACGAGAAGCATGAGTTAGATAAGATACATCTGGTGTATTCATGTTTTGTGAATACCATGCGTCAAGAACCACGATTGGAGGTTCTGCTGCCTATCGGCGAAAATGTGATAGAAGACGAGGAGAGTTATTCTTCATTCAGTTGGGAATACCGTTATGAGCCAAGTCCTGTCGCAGTGTTGGAATATCTGGTTCGCCGCTATTTAGAGTCTGTGGTTTACCAAGCATTGAGTGACAATATGGCATCTGAGCAAGCTGCGCGTATGGTGGCAATGAAAGCAGCCACCGACAATGCAGGCAATGCCATTAAAGAGTTGCGTTTGGTATATAACAAATCGCGTCAAGCTGCGATTACCACGGAATTGTCAGAAATTGTAGCAGGTGCGGCGGCAGTTTAATGTCGTCTGAAACCTGAACAGGAAATTAGGATACGATAATGAGCCAAGGCAAAATCGTACAAATTATTGGTGCGGTAGTTGACGTGGAGTTCCCGCGTGATGCCATTCCGCGTGTTTACGACGCCCTGAAATTGGATGCAAACGGTCTGACTTTGGAAGTGCAACAGCTTCTGGGTGACGGCGTAGTCCGTACTATTGCAATGGGTAGTTCGGATGGTTTGAAACGCGGCATGACTGTAAGCAATACAGGTGCGCCGATTACAGTGCCGGTAGGTAAAGGTACTTTGGGACGTATTGTCGATGTATTAGGTACACCTGTTGATGAAGCAGGTCCGATTGATACCGACAAACACCGTGCCATCCATCAGACAGCTCCGAAATTTGATGAACTGTCTGCGACTACTGAGCTGCTGGAAACCGGCATTAAAGTGATTGACTTGCTGTGTCCGTTTGCCAAAGGCGGTAAAGTAGGTCTGTTCGGAGGTGCCGGTGTAGGCAAAACTGTCAACATGATGGAATTGATTAACAACATCGCCAAAGCGCATAGCGGTTTGTCCGTGTTCGCAGGTGTGGGTGAGCGTACCCGTGAAGGTAATGACTTCTACCACGAGATGAAAGATTCCAACGTATTGGACAAAGTGGCGATGGTTTACGGTCAGATGAACGAACCTCCGGGCAACCGTCTGCGTGTAGCCTTGACCGGTTTGACGATGGCCGAATACTTCCGTGATGAAAAAGACGAAAGCGGCAAAGGCCGTGACGTATTGTTCTTCGTGGATAATATCTACCGTTACACCCTGGCCGGTACCGAAGTATCCGCATTGTTGGGCCGTATGCCTTCAGCAGTAGGTTACCAACCGACATTGGCTGAAGAAATGGGTCGTTTGCAAGAGCGTATTACCTCTACCCAAACAGGCTCCATTACTTCTATTCAAGCCGTATATGTACCTGCGGATGACTTGACTGACCCGTCTCCTGCAACGACATTTGCCCACTTGGACGCTACTGTCGTATTGAGCCGTGATATCGCCTCCTTGGGTATTTACCCCGCAGTTGACCCGCTCGATTCCACTTCGCGCCAACTGGATCCGATGGTATTGGGTCAAGAACACTATGACGTAGCCCGCGGCGTACAATCTACCCTGCAAAAATACAAAGAATTGCGCGATATTATTGCTATTCTGGGTATGGACGAATTGTCAGACGAAGATAAACTGACCGTGATGCGTGCGCGTAAGATCCAACGCTTCCTGTCACAACCGTTCCACGTTGCCGAAGTATTTACCGGCTCTCCCGGCAAATATGTATCGCTGCGTGACACCATTGCCGGCTTTAAAGCTATCTTGAACGGTGAATACGACCATCTGCCTGAACAAGCTTTCTACATGGTAGGCGGTATCGAAGAAGCGGTCGAGAAAGCGAAAACCTTAAACTAAGGAGGTCGGCATGAGCATCATGCGAGTTGAAGTGGTAAGTAGCGAGCAGAACATCTATTCAGGCGAAGCCAGTTTTGTAGTGGTTCCAACTGTTCAAGGTGAGCTCGGTATTTATCCGCGACACGAGCCGATTATGAGTTTGGTACGTCCCGGTGCATTGCGTTTGACCGTGCCAGGCGAAGCCGAAGAAGTGCTTGTTGCCGTTTCCGGCGGAGTGCTGGAAGTGCAGCCCAACCAACTTACTGTGTTGGCGGATGTTGCCGTACGCAGTTCCGAGATGGATCGGGAGCGCGCGGAAGCTGCCAAGAAGGCGGCGGAAACCGGCATTTTTCAAGCCAAAGACGATAAATCGCTGGCTGAAGCACACAAAGCTTTGGCCGCAGCGATTGCCCAGCTCAAAACCTTGGATTATCTTCGTTCGCACAAAAACAAATAAGCAGATTTGCTTTACAAAAAGCACGGTTGATTACCGTGCTTTTTATTTTTTGGATTGACTGGAAAATATGAAAAATTTGCTGGAGTAAGTTCAAATAGGGAAGAACATTCTATAGTGGATTAACTTTAAATCAGGACAAGGCGACGAAGCCGCAGACAGTAC
>CALDNV010000223.1:0-2982 GCA_937914605.1 uncultured Neisseria sp. | reverse complement strand
GGTATTGAACCAGCCTGCGTCAAACGTGAGCCAACCAGCCCACCACACCACAGTCATGTACACTGCCACGCAAATCGCGCCGCCGATTGCGCCTTCCCAGCTTTTGCCGGGGCTGACGGTCGGTGCGATTTTGTGTTTGCCGAACGCTTTGCCGCTGAAATACGCGCAAACATCGGCAACCCACACCAAACCCATCACGGCAAGCAGCGACAAGGCGTAATCGGGATGCGGACGCAGGGACATGAGTGCGAACCAAAACGGCATGACCAAAAGCCAGCCGACGGTATAAGCCTGCCAGCCGCCGTTCAATTTCCATTTGAATTTCAGCCACAAAGGCATAACGACCAGCCAAAACGCCAAAACGGTGTACCAGACGATATCCGGCAGCGTCCAACCGCCTGCGTAGGCGATGACGCCGAACACCAGCGTCGCGGCGAGATAATGATTGGTTTTCAGTTTTTCCAATCCGCTCATGCGAGCGTATTCCCACAGCGTAACCAGGGAAATCAACCCGCAAAATGCCGCCCACAGCCATTGCGGCGCGTAAAACAGCATACCGAGCATCAACGGCAGCATCCACAGCGCCGTGATAATCCGTTGTTTCAACATTTTTAACCCCTTTGCTGCTCTACCGGCAGCTGTTCCGAAGTGCGGCCGAAGCGCCGTTCGCGTTTTTGGAACGAGGCGACAGCATCGTCCAAGGCTTTGCTGTCAAAATCGGGCCACAGGGTATCGGTAAAATAAAGTTCGGCATACGCCATCTGCCAAAGCAGGAAATTGCTGATGCGCGTTTCGCCGCCGGTGCGGATGAACAAATCCGGCTCCGGCGCATCGCCCAGCATCAAGTGTTTCGCCAGCGCGTCTTCCGTAATCTCGGATACGCCTTCGGCAATCAGTTTGTTTGCCGCCTGCAAAATATCCCAGCGGCCGCCGTAATCCGCGGCGATGCTCAGGGTCAGGCCGGTATTGTTCGCCGTCAACGCTTCCGCCTCTTCGATGCCTTGCAGAATCTGCCGGTTGAAGCGTTCGCGGCTGCCCAACACCTTCAGGCGCATATTGTTTTCGTGCAGACGGCGCACCTGCTTTTGCAAAGCCTGCAAAAACAGCCCCATCAGGAACGACACTTCGTCTTCGGGGCGGCGCCAGTTTTCAGTCGAAAAGGCAAACACGGTCAGATATTGCACACCCAGTTTGGCGCAATGCTTTACCATATTTTCCAGCGCGTCCAAGCCGCGTTTGTGCCCCATCACGCGGGGAAGGAAACGCTTTTTCGCCCAACGGCCGTTGCCGTCCATAATCACGGCGATATGCTTCGGAACCGAAGTATGTTCCAAAATGGTCTGCGTGCTGCTCTTCATATCTGCCTTTCGCAGCGCGGCGGTTCAAAGGTCGTCTGAAACGCCGCGGACAAGGGTTTAAATCGCCATCAAATCTTCTTCTTTGGCAGCCAGCGTTTTGTCGGCTTCGGCGATGTATTTGTCGGTCAGTTTTTGAACCGCTTCTTCGCCGCGACGTGCTTCGTCTTCGGAAATTTCTTTGTCTTTCAAGAGTTTTTTGATGTGATCGTTTGCATCGCGGCGCACGTTGCGGATGGACACGCGTCCTTCTTCCGCTTCGCTGCGTACGACTTTAATCAAATCTTTACGGCGCTCTTCGGTCAACATAGGCATAGGCACGCGGATCAAATCGCCGACGGCTGCCGGGTTCAGACCCAAGTTTGAATCGCGGATGGCTTTCTCGACTTTGGCAGCCATATTGCTTTCAAAAGGTTTTACGCCGATGGTGCGCGCGTCCAGAAGCGTCACGTTGGCAACTTGGCTGACCGGAACCATGCTGCCCCAGTATTCGACTTCCACTTGGTCCAACAGACCGGTATGCGCACGGCCGGTACGCACTTTCGCCAAATTCTCTTTCAGCACTTCTACCGAGCGCTGCATTTTGCTTTCCGCTGTTTTTTGAATATCGTTAATCATTTTCTGCTTTCAAATAAGATACTGAATTTAAAACCGCGCCCGGACGCATGACCATCCGAACGGCAATCAAGCTGTTAACTGCGCATAGTACCGTCATTCGGCTATTCCGACAAGGCAGGGGCGGTTTTGGACCTTGTTTCTTAACTGATATTTAAATGCCGTTACAGATGAGTTTGGGGCGGAAAAGCATGGACGGCCTCGATACAGCCGCATTCATTTGCGTATAGACAAAAAGGTCGTCTGAAAACCTTGTCAACCGGTTTTCAGACGACCTTTATCCTACCTCCCAACCTCTCTATGGCGAAAGGCAAGGTGCAAAACAGGAAAATACGTGCCTATTAAGATGAAATCACGAACCAAAGACCTCGGAGAAGCAGGTATATCAATAATGCGATGGTGATGTTGTTGTATCGCCATTTCATTTGGTTGATGGAAAAAACCAGCAGCATGAGGAGAAAGAATGGTGTTATGTATGACCATACCATTTCTGCTGACACCAATGCGGCACAAATCAATCCCAAAGGCAAAAGAATCATCCAAGCAGGCAACGAGGCAATCGCCCACTTCGACTTTCTATTGCGCGCACGGACAAATTCCCCAACAGAAGAAAAGCTCGTCTGCTTCTGCGTAATCAAAGACAAAATACTTATACCGCCATAAGCTACAGCGCAAATATACAGCGCTTGTTGATAGTTGCTTACTAAACTGATTGAAGCTAAAGGCGTAAGAAGTCCGAGGACGATAAAAGTCAATCGGGAAGAGCGCAGGTGCAGGCGTTCTGCCATAGCCGCGCGGGCGGCAACGCTGCATAAGACAACAGAAATAATGGAAGCAATAATTGGGGATACTGGGGACACATTGTCACGCAAACCCGGAATATCTTCCAAAGCGGTCAACATACTGGTGACGAACATGACCATGACGACAAACAGCAATAGGAGTTGTAATAGAGACCCTTCCCATTGATCGTTGCCACGTTTGAACTGCAAAGCATTGACCAATATCATGC
>CALDNV010000222.1:0-3835 GCA_937914605.1 uncultured Neisseria sp. | reverse complement strand
AAAAACTGCACCTTGTGAGTTGGAGGGGATGTCCAACTTTTGGGGGGCAGTTCAGGTTTCAGACGACCTTTGATTAGTGCCATTTATCGTATAAGGAAATAATATGCAGGGAAATCTACTACCACTCGAATATGACCTAAGTTTGAGCAAATTATTGAGAAGGATGGCGCAGATACTGTTCATCTTATCCTTGTGCTTGCCTGCCGTGAATGGAGCTATGGGTTTGCTAATTTGGTCGACAGGCTTATTTTTCTTGTGGCTTCCGTTGGGTTGGCCTACATTTGCTAATGTAATTTTTATTGTTTTATATATCAGATTGAATGATGAGAAAGAGATCTTGCCTTTGTTACCCTGTTTAATGTTAACCCTGATGATACCGGGGTCGATATTTGGGTTATCTGGTGTATTTGGTTGGGGATATGTGGTTTGGGTGATGTCGGGTATGCTTCTATGTGCAGATTGGTTATGTAGCCTTATACCGCACAAACAGCGCCTGATTGTCAGATTGGCAATCATGGTTTGTTTGATATGGGCCGTCGGCTTAATAGGGCTTGGGCAGTATCAGCAAAACTCAAACGATCAGGATATCTTTGGAAATCTTTATTTTAGTGTGTTTTACAATCCGTTAGGTCTTCCAATATAAGCTTTGTATCAACAGTGAAAAGCCAAAAAACGGGGGCAACCATGTTTGAAGGCTTTTTAAGATTGAACGGTTTACGATGGAGTTCTGAATAACGCTGATTAGTCGATTTTTGATTTAAACTCTTTTTCGGCGCATGGCTTGCCACCACGCAGCATCTGCTGTGCTTTAGGGCAAAGAAATAAAAACATTTGATTGAAGCAAAGGTAAAAAGGTCGTCTGAAACTCTAAAACAAGGTTTCAGACGACCTTTGATTGGCTGCCGTTTATCGTGTAAGGAAATAATATGCCGGACAATCTATTGCCACTCGATTATGACCTAGGTTTGAGAAAATCTTTAAGAAGGGTGGCGATCATACTGTTCATTTTATCCTTGTGTTTGCCCGCTGTAGGCGGAGCGATAGGTTTGGTAATTTGGATGACAGGTTTGACTGTTTTTTGGTATCCGGCGAGCTGGCCTACATTTGCCAATGTGATTTTTTTTGTTTTATATATCAGATTGAAGGATGATAAAGAAACCTTATATTTGTTCCCCTGTTTAATGTTAATCTTGATGATACCGGGGTCGATATTTGTGTTACCCGGTGTATTTGGTTGGGGATATGTGGTTTGGGTGATGTCGGGTATGCTTTTATGTGCAGATTGGCTGTGTAGCCTTATGCCGCACAAACAGCGCCTGATTGTCAGGTTGGCAATCATGGTTTGTCTGATATGGGCTGTCGGCTTAATAGGGCTTGGGCAGTATCAGCAAAACTCAAACGATCAGGATATCTTTGAAGATCTCTATTTCAGTGTGTTTTACAATCCGTTAGGTATTATGAGATAAGTTTCGTATCAGCAGTGAAAAGACAAAAAACGGTTGCAACCATGTTTAAAGGCTTTTTGAGATTGGACGGTTTACGATGGGGTTTTGATTAACGCTGATGAGTCGAATTTTGGTTTAAACTATTTGAAATCATAAGGTTGTTGGAATTAATTTTACCGTTTTGAATTTGAATGGTTAATGAATTGCTCAAATTGGGCGACAAATAGCTTGACAGCGTTTTCAAGTGTCTGTATAGTTTTACTTTCTGACGCGGGATGGAGCAGTATGGTAGCTCGTCGGGCTCATAACCCGAAGGTCGTAGGTTCGAATCCTGCTCCCGCAACCAAATTTTCAAGCCCTCGGTTCTACCGAGGGTTTTTTCTTGGCTTGATTGCCGGGGTAAGTGAATCCCTATACCTTAAGAAGGTCGTCTGAAAACTTGATGTTCGGGTTTTCAGATGACCTTTGTTTTCAATCATTTTCGTGGACAAAGTCCACGCTACGAAACCACGGCGCAAATGTTGTCAAAAAACTTTGTAGCGTGGGCTTTGCCCACGAATCACTAAACATTTCAGACGACCTTTCCTACACCTTCCCGCATCGGCAATATCTGGCTTCACTTCTGTCCGCTTTGTTCCACCTGCCGTTTGAAGCGTGTGCCTGCGGCATGGTAGAAGGGGCGGGGGGAGAATTGGCGGGAGACTTGTGAGGCGAAGATGCAGGCGATGAGCAGCCAGAACAGGAGGTTTTGTCCGCCGGTCATTTCCATCACGACGACGGCGGAGGTGAGCGGGGATTGGGTGGCGCCGGCGAGGAAGGCCGCCATGCAGAGGAGGACGAGGACGTGGGTGCCTTGGGTAAGTCCGGTGAGGACGGCGATGCGTTCGCCCAAGACTGCGCCTATGGTGAGGGAAGGGGTGAAGATGCCGCCGGGTGTGCCTGTCCAGTAGGTCAAGACGGTGGAGAACCATTTGGCGACGGCGAGTCCGGCGGGGGCTTCGTGGATGCCGCGCAGGGCTTGGGCGGCTTCGTGGTAGCCTGTGCCGTAGGTTTTGCCTTGGTAAAGCGTGCCGATGGCGACGAGCAGGATGCCGATGAGGGCGGCGGTAATCAGGGGATGGCGGCGGATGTGTTCGCGCCATTTGGCGGGGGCGAAGGCGGTGGCGCCGAGATACAGGGTGCGCCCGAACAGTCCGCCTGCGATGCCGCACGCGAGTCCGCAGCCCAATACCCAGCCGAGCATATTGTCGAGTGCGCCGCCGCTGAAGCCTGAGAAATAGGGGTTGTTGCCTTGGATGGCGACTTGGATGAAACCGGCGGCGAGGACACCGAGCAGGATTTGCCGTTCCCAACGCAGCATGACTTCGCGCCCGAGTTCTTCGATGGCGAAAATCACGCCTGCCAGCGGGGCGTTGAACGCGGCGGCAAGCCCGCCTGCCGCGCCTGCGGCGATAAGGTCGTTTTCCTGCATACCGCGGAATGCGAAGCCGTGTTTTTTGCACCATGCGCCCCACGCGCTCATGACTGCCGCGCCGACTTGGACGGACGGCCCTTCACGTCCGACGGATGCGCCTGCAAACATAGCGAGGAAAGTCAGCGGGATTTTAAGGAGGGTTTCGCGCAAGCGGATCAGGCGGGTTTTGTTGGCGCCGTAGGGCAGGGCGAGGCTGGCGAGCACTTGCGGGATGCCGCTGCCGGATGTGTAGGGGGCGAAACGGCGGGTAATCCAGACGATGAGCGGCAACCCGAAGGGCAGGGCGACCCAGGCAAACCAAGGATATTTTTGCACCAGCTCTGCATTCGTTTCTAACGCGAAATCCGCCATCCAGGCAAACAGGAGGGCGGTCAGTGCGACCAGCGCCGAACCTGCCAGCAAGAACAGAAAAGCAATGCTTTTGCGCGAAATGCGGCGGGTTTGGCGGATTTTGTGCGTGATGTGGTAGGCGGGCGGTTTGGTCGGCATAGTATGCGGAAGTGTGGAAAAGGTCGTCTGAAAAGGGTTATTGCGGAAGGCGGTTTATCAATGCGCCAAGATAGCCTAAACGAAAGACAGTAAAAATGCCGAAGCGATGCCGACACCCCAGTAAATAGATCGGTGCTGAGTAGGTTTGTCAGTGTTGGCGCGCAGCAGTTTGAAATAGAGTGCGAACGTGGCGGATGAGATGGCGAAAATCAGTAAACAGCCTAAGAGGGAGACAGATGAATAAGAGACGTAGACGATTATTGCAGGTTTCAGTGTGTAAAGCACGCCCGCGCCTACCGCCCATTTCCAGATGGGATAGAGCCTGTCGGGGAAATCCAGTGTCCCCACAGCTTGAAATCTGCCGAATGCCAATATCAAAGCAATGTCAAAAAAGATGGATGCAAAGAGTAACACCATAAAATAATTT
>CALDNV010000221.1:0-3528 GCA_937914605.1 uncultured Neisseria sp. | reverse complement strand
TTTGAGCTAAGGCGAGGCAACGCCGTACTGGTTTAAAGTTAATCCACTATAAATAACGCCGCCGTTGCAAGCAATGAATAAAGGTCGTCTGAAAACGGATTTTCAGACGACCTTCAATGTATGAACCCTACCCTTTTAAAAGGCGTTTCATTGTTTGATTCAAAGCATTACCGCCAAACGGAAAACCGCCCAGCCCGCAACCAATAGTCCGGCGCATAAACGGATGGCTCTGCGTTGTAAAAGTGTTTTCAATTGCGCTGCAAAAATCCCCATTGCCAACAAATTCGGCAACGTTCCCAGTGCAAAAGCCAACATATACAGCCCGCCCTGCACCGCATTGCCGCTGCCCAAAGCATACAATGAAGCGCTGTATACCAAGCCGCAAGGCAGCCAGCCCCACAACATGCCTACGCCGAAACAAGCCGGAACGGATTTAATCGGCAGCAGTCGGTTCAGAATCGGATTCAAACATTTCCATATCGGTCTGCCTATGCGCTCAATTTGCGTAGCCGCCGTAGAAAGACCCGCCAGATACAGCCCCAACAGCAACAGCAAAATATTCGCCGCAATATACAGGCCGTTTTGCAGCCAGCGCGTATCATCCAAAGAAATACCGATTTGCCCGACCAGCCCGACAATCAAACCTATCAATACATAGCTGCTGATGCGTCCCAAATTCAATAGGACAATCAGTCCCAACCGATTAAGATGTGGCGGAAGCTGCAACGCAAACGCACTACTCAACCCGCCGCACATTCCGACACAATGCGTACCGCCGAAAAAGCCGAGTAGAAATAGGGTGAAAAAAGTGATGTCGTAATTCATTATTGGAAAGGCGATGTATCGATAGAAGTATGATTTGTCAGAAAAACGGAAAACGATATGATGAAAGCCAATCTTTAAATATTTTCAAGAAGTTGCCATCTTGATTTTCGCGTTGATTTTAAACCCATCCATGACTATCTGTCCGCTTTTGCACTGGCTTTCTTGTGATACCGATTTTATCGATGACTTCCGCCATCTTTCATTTTCTGCCCAACAAAATTACCCAGTCTGACTGTCCACTTATATAAATAATTCCAAATCTCAAAAGGTCGTCTGAAACGCTAGATGAAGCATTTTCAGACGACCTTTTTCCATTCGAATCAAACACGGATGTCGGGTACTTTATTGAACAGACGATAGAAATTGTCGCTAGTGTAAGCGGCAAGCGTTTCTACGGGTTCGCCGCGCAGTTTCGCCACAAACTCGGCGGTGTAACGGACATAGGAAGGTTCGTTAGGCTTACCGCGTTTGGGGACCGGGGCGAGGAAGGGGGAGTCGGTTTCGACCAGCATTCTGTCCGCGGGGACGTATTTGGCTGCTTCCTGAATTTGCGGCGCATTTTTGAAGGTAACAATACCGGAGAAGGAAATGTACAGCCCCAAATCCAAAGCGGCTTTGGCAAAAGCGGTATCTTCGGTGAAGCAGTGGATAACGCCGGAATTGGTTTGACCTTCTTTCAGAATCGCCAAAGTATCGGCGGCGGCATCGCGGGTGTGGACAATCACGGGCAAACCGCTTTCGTTGGCGGCTTGGATGTGTTCGGCGAAGCGGCGGTGCTGCCATGCCAAATCGCCTTTGCACCAGTAATAATCCAAGCCCGTTTCGCCTATGCCGACGACTTTCGGGTGTTTTGCCGCTTCCACCATTTCAGCGACGGTAAATTCTTCGGCTTCTTGGCTGTCAGGGTGGACGCCTATGGTGCAGTAAATCTGTTCATTGGCTTGGGCAATATCGAAGACTTCGGCGAAACTCTGTTTGCTCACGCTGATGGCAAGCGCCTGCTTGACGCTTTGTTCTTCCATATTGGCAAGCACTTCAGGCAGGCGGTTGCTTAAGCCTTCAAAATTGAGGTGGCAGTGTGAATCGATTAAATGCATGATTTTAAAGCGTAAAGGTAACACGGTCGCTGCGCAGTTTCGGTCCCAGCTCGCCTTCAATCAGGGTTTTCGCCTGAAGGCAGCTTTCGTGTTCGGAAAATGCCAGCCCGACGCCTTTGGGACGGTGTGCCGAAGTACGGGCGGGATTGATCCAGACGACTTTGGTAGGCAGGAAGCGTTTGGGATAATCGGCGATTTCAACGGCGAGCAGGATGTCTTCGCCCAAGGAAAATACGTCTTCGGTCGGAACGAAAAGTCCGCCGTGTTCGAGAAACGGCATATAGCAGTTGTAGAGCAGAGTCGGGTCTTTAAGCTGCAACGCCATCATTTTCGCCGGAATGTCTTTATTGTTGTTTACCATTTTGTTTTACCTTATCTGATTATTTGTTTTGCCAAAATTCGAGATATTCAGTCAGCAGATACTCAAGCTGCATTTTAACACTCAAGGTGTGGTATCCGTAAGGGCTGAGTGCGTTCAGACGACCTGTCAGCGCAAACAGGCGGCGCGGATCGGTTTTGGAAGCCGTCTGCGACAATGCCTGCGCGTAATCGGGATAATAAAGCGGCGGCATTTGTTGTTGCGCCAAGCCGACATCCAACAGCCATTTCTGCATCCAATCGATGAAGACTGCCAACGGCTGCTTGTGTTTGTCAAACGCAGCGGCGTAGTCGAGTATCGTCAACAGGCGTGGGGCGGCAAGCAAAGTGAGCAGCTCTTTGCGCAAGTCATCCATTTCGGGCGTATGGGCAAACAAAGGCGCACCGCTGTGAAAAGCCAGCAAAGATTCCGCATCACCTACACCCTCTTTCCGAAGATATGCCAAAGCTTCATCACGTGAAGGTGCGGGCAAAACCATCTGGCGGCAACGGCTTTTAATGGTCGGAAGAAGCTTGTCGCGTGCATGCGTAACCATCAAAAAAACAACGTGTTGCGGCGGCTCTTCCAAAGCTTTGAGCAAGCCGTTTGCCGCCTGTACGTTCATACTTTCAGCGGGATGCACCAATACCACCCGCAATCCTCCGCGCACAGCCGTCAGATAAATATTTTCCACAATATCGCGCACGGCATCGATTTTAATCTGCAACAATTTTCGCCCGACCGCACCGTCTTCGGGGATTTCAGGAGTGAGTTCGTAAAAATCGGGATGGCTGTTTTGCAAAAACAAATGACACGAAGCGCATACGCCGCAAGGCTGATGATCTTCCCGAGGCGATTCGCACAGCAAAGCCTGCGCTACAAACCGTGCAAACGCTGTCTTACCGGTGTTTTCCTTGCCGGTAAACAGCCAAGCGTTCGGACGGTTTTCCCAATGTCCGGCAAGCTGCCGCCACTGGTTTTGATGCCATGGATAAATCATATTAGAAAGTACAAGCGTTTGAACAAAAGCGTGATTATACAGGGAAATGTTGGAGGTCGTCTGAAACCGAGAATACAATTCGAAACGGTTATAACATCGTTTCTATCCTCTTTCCGCCTCTTCTCAGCCTTTTTGACCCTCCCTTCTCCTCAAAAGGTTCCCTGCCCCTATTCCCCTAGCGTCATCTACTGCAACGGACGTGAACGCGCTATTTGGTGGAGACGTAGTCAGCATAGTGCGCCGGCAAG
>CALDNV010000220.1:0-3563 GCA_937914605.1 uncultured Neisseria sp. | reverse complement strand
CGATTGCGGTATAAACGGCATTCCAAGTTTTCGGGTCGTTCCAAGTACCGACACCGCTTACCGGCACGATGTGTTCGCCGTTGGCAAAGACATAGCCGGTTTTCGGATAACGTTGCGGACGCAGACCGTGTACACCGGAAACGTTAGGGATTTCGGTGATTTTGTCGGTTTTCATGAAGTCCAGGCGGACGCGGCAAACGCGGTTGTTTGCTTTGTCGTTGGCATACGCGTAGCGGCCGTCGTAAGTTTGGTCGGTAAACGACAAGTGAGGGTGGTGCAAGTCGCCGTTAGGGTAGCAGCGCAGGCCGCTGTCTTTCAGGAACTGGTTGGTTTCCGGCGTATTTTTTTCATTCAAAATACGCAGGCTCTCGTTGGTACGGCCCCAACCGGTCGCGCTGTCCATGTTGAACACGGGGATACGCATCAGTTCGCGCATGGAAGGTACGCCGATCAAGCGCATTTCGCCCGATTGGCCGCCGGAGAGGAAGCCGTAGTATTGGTCGAGTTCGCCCGGACCGACTTCGGAAGTCTGTTTGCCCGGTTCGGCAGAGGCATGAGACTCGGTTTTAGCGGCAGGCGCAGCACCTGAAGCGGCGGCTTTATCGCCACCCTCTTTGGAACAGCCCGCCAAACCCAACAGACCGGCGCCGGCAATACCTGCGCCTGAAACGGCGGCAGTACCTAAGAATGAACGACGGCTTAAGCCGTTTTGTTCTAATTTTTCGTCTGACATACAACACTCCTTGGATAAAATTCGGCAGCCGGCGTTTTCAGACGACCTGCCGATTGAAAAAACGTATTTATGTTTATAAGTGTGGGTACGGTTGACCCGGTATTTCTTTAGGGTTTCAGATTATTCGCCGACTTTAGGGGCGGTTTCTTTTTTCACAAACTGCACAACCTGCTCCCCAGGCTGCTGTTTTGCAGATGCGGTTTCGGGGTCGGCTTTTGCCGCCGCCTGTTTTTGTTTTTTCTTGTTGGTTGCCACAACTTGCGGGCAACGTGTGTCATGGTGATACATGACTTGGCAGTGCAGGCACTGGATACATTCGTTCGGATGGATGTCGCCTTCCGGTGCAATCGCCTGAACGGGGCATTCGTGCGTACAGATTTGGCAAGGGTTGCCGCACATTTTGTAGCGGCGAAGCCAGTCGAATACGCGGAAGCGACCGGGTAGGGCGATGCCCGCGCCCAATGGGCACAGATAGCGGCAGAAGAAGCGTTCGATAAACAGGCCGGCAACCAAAAGGGTAACGGCAAACGCGACAAACCACCATTCGCGGACGAATTTCAAAATAATCGCTGTTTTAAAAGGTTCTACTTCTGCGAATTTTTCCGCCGTGCCCAAATCGTACAGGGAAATTGCCAACAGTGCGAAGAAAATGACGTATTTAATCGCAGTCAGGCGCGTGTGCAGCAGGTGCGGCACGGTAATCTGTTTCACGCCCAATTTTTTGGCGATACGGTTGGTCAACTCTTGCAGCGAACCGAAGGGGCAGAGCCAGCCGCAGAATGTGCCGCGGTTCCACAGCAGCATGGTTGCGGCGGTAAACAGCCACAGGATGAACACAATCGGATCCATCAGGAAGAAGTCCCAACGGAATTCGGTCAGGATGGCGGAGAACAGCGTCAGCGTATTGACGACCGACAGTTGCGCCTGAGCGTACCAGCCGATATAGAACAGGGTAAATGTCAGGAATACCAGGCGGAAGCGGTCGTACCATTTCTCATAGCGGACAATCCAGTCTTGGAACAGGAAGACCAAAAGCAGGATGGTCAATGCGATGCCGACTACGGCGATTTGTCCCTGTTTCGCTTTCCACACTTGTTTCCAGAGTTGGTTGGACGCACCGTCGTTTGAAGAGGCTTCAGAGGCTTCTTCGGCTATGCCTTTGGTGTCTGAGGCTTGTTCGGCGGCAGGAGCAGCTGCCGGTTCGACAGGTGCGCTGATTTCGACGGGCGGTGCTTTCGGGTCATCGACATAGTAACCTTGAGGCAGCTCGTAATCTAAATCGGCGGTTACGAACGCTTTGTCGTTTACGCTCAATACGCGTTGAACCATCAACTGCAAACGCCAAGGTTCGGCAGCATCGAATTCCACACCTTCGGGAATCGTAAACCAAGATACTTCTTTAAAGTGGGGCGCGCCTTCGGCTGCCAAATCAACCAAGCGTTCGTGTTGCGCGTCGGTAAAGCGGAAGCTGTTTTCGCCTTGAATCATCTCGATACGGTCGAAAATACCGCCGCGGACATAGCCCGAACCTTTCCAAGAATAACGGCCTTCACCGGCAACCAAGACAGCTTGTTGACCGGGTTGCAGGCGGTTTTGCAGGTTTTTCCAACCTTCCTCGCCCAGCAGGCTTTTGCCGATGGAAGGCTGGCTGACTACGGCTGTGTACAAATCGATAAAGGTATCGTCGCCTGCGCCTTGTTCGGCATGTTCGGCAACACCTGCTTTGCCGCCTTTTTCAAACAGTTTGTTGATTTCGTCAACAGTAATGTGCAGATGACCGATGGCTTTTTGTTCCAGCAGTGCATTCCAAGATTGGATATCCTGTTTGTCAGGATTGACAGCGCGGCGAGGTCGGGTTTGTGCCGCAGGGGCAGCAGCCTGTTGCGTATCCGCAGCATTGGCGGAGGTCGTCTGAACGGCTTTGTCAGTGCCCAAACCATATTTGCCGGCAACAACTTTGAACGAACGCTGGATACTGTCGTTAATCACCATCAGCGTAACGGTTGCGCCGCTGATGATGTCTCCGGGGGCAACACCCGGAGTAGGTGGATTTTTAATAAAATTCAAACCGATATACTTATTGATGAATTTATCCACACGCGATTGCGGGATACCAATAAGCATAATCGGCTCATGGTGATCGACCAGCTTCGCACCGGCGATCGTTCCGTCGTTGGCCAAAGCCATCATCGTATCAATCGGTTTGCTCGAATAGCCGCGTGTATTGACTACGTCCGTCGTGATATACACCAAACCCAACTGCTCGTCGCCCTTATAAACACGGGCAACCATAGGCTTGCCTTCAGGCTTGCCATAACGGTCTGCACCCGGAAAAATTTCCGAAGGCTGGACTTTTGACAGGAAGTCAGGCAAACGCTCGGCGTAAGCGGGCAGTGTCGAAAACAATAGGACAAATACGGCAAACATCGCCAGCATCGTATTCAAGATGCCTGATGTGTGTTTCGTTTTTAGGCAGGACATGGCTGTTCCCGATTATTCGATACTCTAAACATTAACATTATATGAATCCATTATTTGCAATAATTTGACCTATGTCAAATTTACAAATCTTAAAACCTGGTTTTAACGGTAAGTAATACTTTGTGATTATGTGGAGATGGCTCTAATTTTGTTGCTAATGGAATAGAAAACCGGGTGATTAAACAATTTTGGGTTTCGTGGTGTATTAATATGTTTTCGATATAGGATGGCAATCGCAATCTGTACATGGCGCAGGTAATGCGGCACTGATTTGTTTTTCAAGTTGCGGTTTATTGAATATAGTGGATTAAATTTAAATCAGGACAAGGCGACGAAGCCGCAGACAGTA
>CALDNV010000219.1:0-11518 GCA_937914605.1 uncultured Neisseria sp. | reverse complement strand
GGAACCGATTCACTTGGTGCTTCAGCACCTTAGAGAATCGTTCTCTTTGAGCTAAAGCGAGGCAACGCCGTACTGGTTTAAAGTTAATCCACTATAGCGTCCGTTTTGACAAAATCCGCCATATCCTTCCACGATAAAAAGGTCGTCTGAAAACCATGTTTCAGGTTTTCAGGCGACCTTTGTTTTTCAAAACGGAATCAACCGCCGCATGCGCCGCAGCAACCGCCTTCGCTGTGGCCGCCGCGTTTTTCTTCGTTGTTGACTACGGGCAACTCGACTTCTTCAGACTGTTCTTTTTTGTCTTCGGGCAGGTCGTTGACTTTGATTTTGTTTTCTTCTGACATGTTAGGCTCTCTTTAAAAAAGTGGAAAGGTGTGCCACGATACCATCGGGCGGCGGATAAACCAAGTCGGATTTAAGATTTTTTGCGATTCGGTTTGATGAATCGCAAATCGTGCCGGTTTGGAATGGCTGACGTGATAACGGGAAGCTTATTACAGCGTCCCGCTTGGGTTTTCAGACGACCTTTGGGCATCAGTTCAGGCGGTTTTTCTTACCGAACCAAACGAAGCCGATGGCGCCCAAAACAATCATCGGCACGCTCAACCATTGTCCCATCGACAAGCCCAAGGTGAGCAGGCCGAGATAGTCGTCGGGCTGGCGGGCGTATTCGGCGATGAAGCGGAAGAAGCCGTAGCCGCCGAGGAAGAGGGAGGCGACTTGTCCGGTCGGGCGCGGTTTTTTGGAGAAAATCCATACGACGATGAAGAGGCAGATGCCTTCAAGGGCGAATTGGTAGAGTTGCGAAGGGTGACGCGGCAGGACGTGGTATTGCTGCATCCATTCCGCCCAAAGCGGGTTACGCACGGCGGCGTTGAGGTCTTCTGCGTGCGCTTGCGGGAAGCCCATTGCCCAAAAGGCGTTGATGTCGGTAATGCGGCCCCAGAGTTCGCCGTTGATGAAGTTGCCGATACGGCCGGAAGCCAAACCCAGCGGAACGAGCGGTGCGACGAAATCCATGGTTTTCAAGGTGCTGATTTTGTGTTTGCGGCTGAACAGCCACATGGCAATGACGACGCCCAAGAAGCCGCCGTGAAACGACATGCCGCCTTCCCAGACTTTGAGCATTTCGAGCGGATGGTCGAGGTAGTATGAGAATTTGTAAAACAGGATATAGCCGAGCCGTCCGCCGAGAATGACGCCCAATACGCCCCAAGTCAGGAAGTCGTCGAGCATTTCTTGGGTAAAGGCGGTGTTGCCTTGTTTGATGCGGCGGCGGCCCAGCCATAGGAAGAGCATAAAGCCGACGATATAGCTGAGGGCATACCAGCGGATGGCGATAGGGTCAATACTGATTGCAACAGGATTGAACTTCGGATGTATCATCATGATGTGTGTTCCTTATGGGAAGGGCGGTTTATGTGTTTTAGCCCGACAAAGGTCGTCTGAAAATGCCGATTGGGATTTTCAGACGACCTTTTGTGTGATAGAGAAAAATAATTATCGTAAATCATCGACAACGTTCAAGACGGCAGACAACATGGCTTCGCCCAAACGCAGGGAGCGTTGGCCGTTCCAACCGAAGTCGTCGTCGGGCAGGTTGGCGTTGTCTTTAAACGGCATTTCGAGTGTATAGGCGAGGCAGTCGAAATGATTACCCACCCAGTTGGTCGCGAGCGTCATGTTAGCCTGACCGGGCGCGTCTTTTTCATAGCCGTATTCGTCTTGGAAGTCGGGACTGGCGGAGAGTAGGGCGGTTTTGAACTGCGTTTCCAGCGCGGCAATGCGCGGATTGTAGTTCGGCACGCCTTCCGTACCGGCGACAAAGACAAACGGCAATGCTTCGTCGCCATGAATGTCTAGGAACAAATCCACGCCGGTTTCCAGCATTTTTTCGCGCACGAGGAAGACTTCCGGGCTTTTTTCCAAAGTCGGATTTTCCCATTCGCGGTTGAGGTTTGCGCCGGCGGCATTGGTTCGAAGGTTGCCCAATACCGAGCCGTCGGGGTTCATGTTCGGCACGATGTAGAACGTGGCGCGGTCGAGCAGAGTGCGTGCAGTCGGGTCTTGCGGATCGAGCAGGCGGCCGAGCAGGCCTTCGATAAACCATTCCGCCATCGTTTCGCCCGGATGCTGGCGAGCGATAATCCAGATTTTCATGTCGCTTTCGACTTGGTTGCCGATGGTCAGCAGATTGATGTCGCGGCCTTGCACCGTGCTGCCCAAGTCGTCGATGCGGCAAAGTCCGCTGCCTTGCGCGTCGCCCAAGAGGTTTAAATGCTGCTCGTGGGAGTAGGGTTCGAAATAGGCGTAGTAAACGCTGTTGGAGAGCGGGGTATGGTTGATGGTCAGCACGCCGTTTTCGTATTCGGTCGGGACGCGGAACCAATTTTGGCGGTCGTAAGAGGCGCACGCCTGATAATCTTCCCAGCCTTGCGGATAAGCCGAATCCGCCGCGTTTTCAAAGTGCATCACGCAATTCTGGTAGGCCGCACCTTGCAGGCGGAAGTAAAACCATTGGGCGAAATCGGAAGCGTTGTCCGGACGCAGGGCGAGGCGGATATTGGCAGGGTCGGTCAGGTCTTTGACGACGACGGAGCCGGCGTCAAATTGAGTGCTGATTTTAATCATGGGAAAGTCCTCGGTATATCGGGCGAACCGGATAACCGTTGTTTGAGAAAATGTGTGGGTGATACCGTATCCGTCGGCGACGGCAAACCGATATGCCCGAATCCGTTGATTCTACCATTCCGACGGGCGCGTCCTCAACCGATAAGGGGCGGGGAATGTTGTTTCAGACGACCTTTGACGTTAAGATAGGGCAGATTCACTTTAAATCAGGACAAGACGGCGAGGCAGCAAACAGTTGCGAAGCTGATTTTTACTGATTCAAAGGTAATCCGCTATAATGATTAAATTGTTAATAATGAGACACGATTATGAGCGAATCCCACTCCATTTCAGCAGCCGATAAAGCGCGCATTTTAGCCGAAGCCCTGCCGTATATCCGCCGTTTTTCCGGCTCCGTCATCGTCATCAAATACGGCGGCAACGCCATGACCGAGCCTGCTTTGAAAGAGGGCTTCGCCCGCGATGTCGTTTTGCTCAAACTGGTGGGCATCCATCCCGTCATCGTCCACGGCGGCGGCCCGCAAATTAATGAAATGTTGGAAAAAATCGGTAAAAAAGGCGAATTCGTGCAAGGCATGCGCGTGACCGATGGCGAAACGATGGACATCGTCGAAATGGTGTTGGGCGGTCATGTGAATAAAGAAATCGTCTCGCTGATTAATTTGCAAGGAGGACGCGCGGTCGGCGTCACCGGGCGTGACAACCACTTCATCAAAGCGAAAAAACTGCTGGTCGATACGCCCGAACGGGCAGGTGTGGACATCGGACAAGTCGGCACGGTCGAAAGCATAGACGTGCGCCTGATTGAAGGCTTGATCGAACGCGGCTGCATCCCCGTCGTCGCGCCCATCGGCGTCGGCGCAAAAGGCGAAGCCTTCAACATCAACGCAGATTTGGTCGCAGGCAAACTGGCGGAAGAGTTGAACGCGGAAAAACTGCTGATGATGACCAATATCGCCGGCGTGATGGACAAAGAAGGCAACCTGCTGACCAACCTCACGCCAAGCCGTATCGGCGAATTAATCGCAGACGGCACGCTCTACGGCGGTATGTTGCCCAAAATCAGCTCCGCCGTCGAAGCGGCAAGCAACGGCGTCAAAGCCACCCACATCATCGACGGCCGCCTGCCCAACGCGCTTTTGCTGGAAATTTTCACCGATGCGGGCATAGGTTCGATGATTTTGGGCGAAAGGTCATAACGGCCCGCAGATGAGTCAAGGCTTGCCGAACAGCAGGTTTTGCAAATGTCTGAATACACAAAAGGTCGTCTGAAAACCTGTTTCAACGTTCATAGAGAATGCTAAAACGGATTTTCAGACGACCTTTTTATGGCAGGATAGCCTACAAACTCAACATCTTATTTTTGATGCAGCTTGCCGACATATTCGACTTCCTCGCGGCTGCCCATGACGACGGCTACGCGTTGGTGCAGACCCGTGGGAATAATGTCGAGCATGTTTTCCAAAGCATTGCTTGCAGCCGCGCCTGCCTGTTCCAAAATCAGGCTCATCGGGTTGGCTTCGTACATCAGGCGCAGCTTGCCGGGTTTGGACGGATCGCGTTTGTCTTGAGGATACATGAAGACGCCGCCGCGCATCAGGATGCGGTGGATTTCTGCGACCATGCTCGCCACCCAGCGCATATTGTAATTTTTACCGCGAACGCCCGTATCGCCTGCCAGCAGCTCGTTAATATATTGCTGCATAGGGGCTTGCCAGTGGCGGGTGTTGGACATATTGATGGCAAATTCTTTGGTCGATGCCGGAACTTGCGGATTTTCTTTGGTCAGGACGAATTCGTTGTTTTCATTGAGCGTGAACACGAAAACGCCGTGTTTCAAAGTGAACACTAGTTGGGTTTGCGGACCGTACAAAACATAACCTGCCGCCACTTGGTCACGGCCTTTTTGCAGGAAGGATTCGGTATTCAGACGACCTTCGGGCTTGGCGAGTACGGAAAAAATCGTGCCGACGGAAATATTGACGTCGATATTGGACGAGCCGTCCAGAGGGTCGAACAGGACGAGATAGCCGCCGTTTTCGTTGGCCGCCACAAAAGTATCCTCTTCCTCGCTTGCCAAACCGGCGACATGGGCGTTTTTTTTCAAGACATCAATCAGGATATCGTTGGCAATCACATCCAGCTTTTTCTGATCTTCGCCCTGAATATTGCCCGTCCCCGCCATGCCCAACACGCCGGCGAGTGCGCCCAAGCGGACTTTGCCGCTGATGTCGGAGCAGGCGGCGACAATGGATTCGAGGACGCTGCCCAATTCGGCAGGAATGCTGTTTTGCTGTAAATGCTGCGGTAGGAATTGCGCTAATGTTTTCATATCGGACTCGGTTTCTGGCTATAAAAAAGAAAAGGTCGTCTGAAAATGGTTTTCAGACGAGGTCGGTATTTATTTTTTGCTTGAAGGTGCGGAGGCGGCGCCTATCATTTCTTTGGCGCATTCGACCGCGCTTTGCTTGATTTTGGTTTTCAGCTCGCCGCCGACTTCGCCGCCGATCAGTTTCGACATATCGTCGATGGATATCTGGTCTGCGGTTTTTTCCGAAGCGCACGAACAGATTTGCTGTACGGTATCAGACGGTATCGCGCTGCTTTTCGGCGCTTTTTCCACGCAGATGGCTGTCGCGCTGCTGATGAAATGGCCGCGCAATTCTTCGCCGAAGGTTTCTTGTACCGTATCTTGAACCGAACGTTCGCAGGAGCATAGAAAAAGCGTGCAAAGGGAAGCCAAAAGCAATGAAGCGGGATGTCTGATCGTCATGATTTGAAAGCGTGAAAACAATGTAGTGAATTGTAGTTTAAATCGGAAGCCCATGCCACAGGATTTCCCGCCGGTGTCTTGGTTCGACGGGATAATATCGATTATTTTATGCAACTGTTTAAGACGAAGCGCGCGCCGTCGTCTTGTGCCAGTATGTCGGTCAACGCGGGAAGGTTGTTTTCCAGCAGTTCCGGCAGCAGGTAGGGCGGGTTGATGATAAACATGCCGCTGCCGTGCATCCCGAATCCGTCCGGACGCGGGGTGTGGACGTGCAGCTCGGCGTGCAGGTAGTTCTCGGGCATCAGCTTTTGCAGCTGCTCGGGCAGCTTGCGGCTTTCTTCGCGGCTCAAGCAGGGATACCAAACCATATAACAACCCTGCTCAAAGCGTTTGAGCGCGTCTTTTAAAGTTTGGACAACGCGCTGATAGTCTTGTTTTTCTTCATACGGAGGGTCTATCAGGACAACAGCACGGCGCGGCGGCGGGGGCAACAGCGAAATCAGACCGCGAAAACCGTCTGCCTGCATTATTTGCCCGCGTCTGCCCAAACGCGCTTCTTCCATATTGTTTTTCAGATGTTGGAAATCGGCAGGGTGCAGCTCAAACAAACGCAATTTGTCGCTGTCGCGCGTCAGGGCTTGGGCAAGCCACGGCGAACCGCAATAGCGTTGCTCTTGTGGGAGTATGGCATTCAGACGGGCGATGAAGGCGGACAGCTCGGGCGGCAGATGTTCCGCCTCTTGGAGCAACCGGATGCCTTGTTTGTATTCGCCGACTTTTTGCGCTTCGCTGCCGCTCAAGTCATATAAACCCGCGCCGCTGTGGGTATCGATATACCAATAGGGCTTGTCTTTTTGATTGAAGTAATCAAGCGTCAGGAAAAGGATGAAATGCTTGATCATATCGGCATGGTTGCCGGCATGGAAGGCGTGGCGGTAGCTGAGCATAAGAGGTCGTCTGAAAAGGGAAAAATGGATTATATAGGTAAAAGAAATGATAATAAAACAATTAGGAAAATCAGGTGTAACTGTACCTAAAGGATTTTTCCAGAGAATTACAAAGGAAAAAGAATGAGTTATCCACTAATAAATAATTTCATGAGCCTTTTACTAGATTATGGTTGGCATGTTCAAAATGCTGATAGTTCAGATTTATTCTATATTTCTGGCTCTGAGATGGTTTGGGATTTAATAAATGATGATTTGCATAGAACAAATACATTGGTTTTTTTTGTTATTGGAGATTTGGGCGAATTAAGCAAAAAACTAAAAGATATTATTTATGTTACTGATAATAAGGGAAATAGACTCATTTTTGAAAAAGATAATTTATTTGAACAAATTGAGTTTATTAAAAATCTGTAATATCAAAATTTCTCCAATTATTGCCAAGATTAAACGCCTGCTGGCAACACCGCGATTTGGATATACGCCTACGACCGGCTGAACAAGGAAAGAAAGGACAAATAAACGGTGTATCCAAACAGGCTTTCCCGCAGTATCCCAATGGCTGAACGATAAATCAAAGGGTTATGACGCTTTTGCCGTTTCAGACGACCTTTCGGGTTCAAATGCCCTGGTATCATCATCTGCCGTTTCATTTTTCCGATATTGCCCCGGCGAAATCCCGTATTGTTTTTTAAACGCTTTGCCAAAGTGGGTTTCGGATTGGAAGCCGACGTTCAGGGCGACGGACAGGACGGAATCGGCGGTTTGCCGCAGCAGAACGGCGGCTTGGCGCAGGCGGATGAGGTTGACGAAGGCGTGGGGGCTGATGCCGGTTTGCTGTTTGAACAGGCGCATGAGTTGGGCGCGGGAAAGGTTGGCAAGCGCGGTCATTTTTTCGATGTTCCATTCGTCTTCGGGGCGGCTGACGACGGTTTGGATGAGCTGGCGCAGGCGTTTGTCGCGCAGGCCGTTGAGTATGCCGCCTAATGGTGCTTCTCCGCCTTGTTCGAGATGGGCGCGGACGATGAGGACGAGGAGTACGGAGGAAAGGGCGTTGACGATGGCGCGCGAACCGGAAAGCGTGTGTGCGCTTTCGTATTGCAACATGGAGATCAGGCATTGCAGCGAGGGATGGTCCATTTTGATGAGGACGGTTTCGGGCAGGTCGTGCATGATGTCGGCGTGTTCGTCGTATTCGAAGCGGGCGCAGAACAAATCGAGGCTTTTTTCACCGCCGCTACGGGATGAGGCGACTGTAAATGCGCCGCTGTTGCCGATATGCGGTGTATCGCCGCAGTTGTTGCAGTCTGCTTCGCTGCTGATGATGTGTTCCGCGCCACGCGGGAAAAAGATAAGGTCTCCGGTTTGCAAGAGCCGCGCTTCGGGTTCGCCTTCGATTTTGATGTAGCTTTCTCCGGCGACGACGAGGTGCGCGATGCCGTGCGCGCGCCTGCGTTCGTGCGGGGCATACCATTTGTCGCGGAACAGGCACTGTATGTCCACACTGCCGGTGATTTGTGCCAGTTCGATGAGTTTGTCCAAAGTGTCCATAAGTGTTTTTTGCAAGTGAATGAGATGATTTGACGATTATAATAGTCAAATTATTGCAATAATGCCATTCATCGGATGTAAAAAAGTGCAACATCCTTCATTTGCAAACACATTAGAAAGGAAATCAAAATGTTTCAAAATTGGCCCGAACACACCGCACACGTTAAAAAATCATTCGGCGAGCTGGGTAAAAACCACCCGAAAATGCTGCAAGCCTACGGTGCGCTGGAGCAAGCCGCCGCAGCCGAAGCATTGGATGCGAAAACCCGCGAGCTGATTGCTCTCGCCGTCGCTATCACCACCCGTTGCGAAAGCTGCATCAGCGTACACGCCGCCGCAGCCGCCAAAGCGGGCGCGACTGAAAGCGAAATCGCCGGCGCGCTGGCGACCGCCATTTCCTTGAACGCAGGCGCAGCCTACACTTATGCCCTGCGCGCTCTGGAAGCGGTTGACGCACAGCGTTGATTTTGTCTCAAAGGGTCGTCTGAAAACAACTCCCGTTTCAGACGACCCTTCTGCTGACGGAGCATTGCTTTTTGCCGCCGAACCGTTTAGATTGATATTTTTGTTCAACCGTTTGGAGAAACGACCATGAAAAAATTGCTGACTGCCGCGCTGACTGCCGCCGCACTTGTCCTGCCTGCCGCCGTATCCTATGCCGCGCCCGCTGCTAAAGCTACCAGCGCGCAACCTGCCAAAGCAAAAGGCGTATGGATTGACGTACGTTCCGAAGAAGAATTCAAATCCGGCCACCTGCAAGGTTCGGTCAACATTCCGCACGACCAAATCGTCGAACGCATCAAAAGCGTCAGCCCCGACAAAAACGCGCCCGTCAACCTCTACTGCCGCAGCGGCCGCCGTGCCGAAGTCGCGCTTGCAGAGTTGAAAAAAGCAGGTTACACCAATGTAACCAACCACGGCGGTTATGAAGACTTGCTGAAAAAAGGTTTGAAATAACCAGCAACAAGGTCGTCTGAAACGTTTCAGACGACCTTTTATCCAAGGAAAAACATGAAACCGATACGCACCTTCGCCGCAGCCGCCATCCTCGCCGCCCTGACCGCCTGCGCTTCACACGGCGGCGATGCCGCCCGACAACCCGATTCCCGACAAAGTTCCGCCATGAATCAAACCCATACCGCCATCAGCAAATACAGTTTTGACGATACCGTCCGCCGTTTGGAAACCGCCGTCAAAGAAAAAGGCATGACCGTGTTCGCTGTCATCGACCACCAAGCCGCCGCGCGTCAAAGCGGTTTGGACATGCAGCCCGCGAAAGTCATCGTCTTCGGCACGCCCAAAGCCGGCACGCCGCTGATGCAAAAAGACCCCGCCTTCGCCCTGCAACTGCCGTTGCGCGTCCTCGTTACCGAAACCGACGGGAAAGTCCAAGTCGTGTTCAACGACACGCGCGCGCTGGTGTCGGGCAGCAAAATCGAGTTTGCCGAAGTGGAAAACACGCTCGCCAATGCTGAAAAGCTTATTCGCAAAACGGTAGCGGAATAAGGATAAGCCAAATAATTGAAAGGTCGTCTGAAACCGAAAAAAGGTTTCAGACGACCTTTTACAAAATAATGTGCCGAGGTCGTCTGAAAAATTGTTCGACGACATCGGCACATTATTTTTTAAGACAACTCAGTTCCCAAGCCTTTTTCGGTTGCGGCAGGATTAGATTTGCGCGGATATTTCTACTGCGCAGGCGAAAACGCATCCGAATAGAAGGTTGTCTCAGGCAGGCTGCATTGCGCGGTCAACACGGATTTCGCACTTTCGGTCATGGCGACAGAACCGCAGGCATAAACTTCGTAACCGCTCAAGTCGGGATAATCTTTTGCGGCGGCGGTTTGGACGTATCCTTTTTCGCCTTGCCAACCCTCAGCGGCTTTTGATAGGACGGGGGTGAAGCGGGCGTTTTTCAGACGACCTGTCAGCTCTTGAGCTTCTTCGAGTGCGTACAAATCATCTTGGTGACGCGCGCCCCAGTAGAAATGGACGGCGCGGCTGCTGTCTTGGCGGATAAGGTCGAGCAGGATGCTGCGGATGGGGGCATAGCCTGTACCGGTTGCCAAAAGGATGATGGGTTTGCCGCTGTCTTCTTGCAAGGTAAACGAACCGAGCGGGCCTTTGATGCGGACGATGCCTTTTTCTTTGACTTTGGGTTCGCTGCCGAAAATCATTTCCGAGCAGACGCCGTTTTCGCGCCTGCGGATGTGCAGTTCCAAAATGCCTTCTTGGTCGGGCGAATTGGCGATGGAGTAGCTGCGGCTGACGTTGCCCGGCAGCAGTAAATCAATATATTGTCCGGCATAGAAAGCAAACGGCGGGGCTTTGGGCAGGGCAAGTTTCAGGAGGGCGACATCGTGTTTGAAAACCATGCTTTCAATACGGGCGGGCAGGGTGCGGACGGGTAACGCATTGGCGTTGTAGCCGGGGATGTTGATGCTGATGTCGCTTTGCGCAGTGGTGCAGCACATCAAAATCTTGCCTTGGCTTTTTTCTGCTTCGGACAAAGCTTGTTCAGAGTGTTCGCCCATTTGAATATCGCCGCTCACCAGTTCGGCTTTGCATTGCCCGCAGGCACCGCTTTTGCAGGAATGGGGCAGATTGAGGTTTTGACGGGCGGCAGCGGCTAAAACCGTTTCGCCGTCGTTGGCGGTAAAGGTGGTTTGGTCGGGTAGGGTAATGGTATGGGTCATGGTTTGGTGTGGTTTGAATAGATTAAGTTAAAAGGTCGTCTGAAAAATCAGCTTTCAGACGACCTCCGTTTTTGGAAGACAGTCTACAACGGATAACGGCAGCCGATATAGCCCTTATCTGAATCACCCCTTATTACATCAGCTTTAAAGACAGCAGGAAAGCCAAAATATTTCCATATCTTCAATTTTTTATTGGGGTCTGTTATCGATTTTTCGACAGCAGGCACACTATAGCCCAAAGTATCCAGTTTTTTAGGTGTCGTTTTGGATGTGCTATTTTGTCCCTTTAGCTGTTGCGTCAGCTCATAAAGGTCTTCCTGATATTTCTGACGGTATAGTGAATGCAATTTGGGATATCGTGCCCAATCAATTTCCAAATAGACAGCATTGTTGCGAATAGCGACATACTGACCTTCTACTTCTTTTCCATCTAAGGGATTGGCAAGATGCACCTTAAACGGCAAGCGGTAACGGTAAGTAATGTTGTCGATCTTATTGACAAAACGTCCCACATTTTCTTCTTCCGCACGCTCATTTGAACCAGGGTAACCGGTAAAATTTTCCGGAGTCCAAAACGAAAAATCCAATGATGACACCTTGCAACGCAATACATCCTGTACTGTTTGAGGAGTAAAAGGCTGAGGCTGATCGGCGTAATTTTTTGCAAATGAGGAAGTTGTTACCAGTAATAGTACTGCAGGTAATATTATTTTCATCTTACACCTTAATTTGTAATGGCTTGAAGGTCGTCTGAAAACCAAGCTTTAATAGAATTAAAACCTATACCTTGCTTTCAGCCGGCCTGGTAAGACTGACTTATAGTGGATTAACTTTAAATCAGGACAAGGCGACGAAGCCGCAGACATACAGATAGTACGGAACCGATTCACTTGGTGCTTCAGCACCTTAGAGAATCGTTC
>CALDNV010000218.1:0-11634 GCA_937914605.1 uncultured Neisseria sp. | reverse complement strand
TGCCCGATTTCGGCGTTTCCAAGCCCGCAATCAAACGCAAAACCGTCGTCTTGCCGCAGCCGCTCGGCCCGAACAAGGCTTTCACTTCGCCATGTTGCAGGTTCAAACTGAAATCGCGCACGATGGGGTCACGGAGAATTTCAAAACGCACGTTTTCAAGACAGAGCATCATCTTCTCCACGGCATAAACAAAATTTCCAAAGGCTTGGTAATCAGGTATTCAAACAGCGACACAAACACGATAACCAACACCACATAAGCCATCACCGTCGAAGTCTCCAACATCGCCCTCGCATCCGCAATCCGCGCGCCCACGCCTTCGCTCGCGCCCAAGAGTTCCGCCATAATCACCACCTTCACCCCCATCGCCACCGCCACGCCGATGCTGGAAATCACATAGCCCGTCAGATGCGGGATATACAGATAACGAATTTTTTTCAGACGGCCTAACTTATAAGCGTCAAACAATTCCTCATGCTGCTTGTTCACGCTCGCCATCCCGACCGCCGCACTCGCAAACGTCAGCGGCGCAACCAACACAATGATGGTAAACAACACGCTCGGATTGCCGAATCCGAACCAAAACAACGCCATCACCACCCAAATAATCGGCGGCATCGCCAACAAAACCGTAATCACAGGCTTAAGCAACGCCATCGCCGTCTTAAAACTGCCTGCCACCAGCCCCGCCGCCAATCCCGCTACCAGCGCAACCGAAATGCCCACCACCGACCGCCACAGCGAAATCCCGATTTCGTTTTCCTGAAAATGTTTCAATAAATCCAAGGACTTTTGAAACACCTCCACCGGCGCAGGTAGCATAAACCCGCCGAACACGGCACTGCCCCACGCCCACAACGCCACCACAACCATCGCCACGCTCAGACCGGCGAAACCGCTCCAAAGGTAGTCGATGATGTAAAACACCGCAGGCTGCGGTTTGCGTATTTTGTCGGTTTTAATCATGGTTTGAGTGTTGGTTTGATGGGGATAGTTTGGGGACGATAGGTCGTCTGAAAAATGGTTGATTGGGTTAGACGGAACACCGTAATCCAACGAAACGGTTTGGTTTCCTAAATAATGTTTTTCAGACGACCTTTGGTTTGGGATTCAGTGTTTTGTCGGGGTACGCTTATGGGTAGCATAATGGTTATTCGTAATATTCTTCAGGATCAAAAGGGAAAAGCTCTCCCATATCAACTTCCCTTAAGTTACCAGTAACTTCTATATCGTTTATCTCCATACTTTGTAATCCATCTAGGTAGTTTCCATGTAAATAAACTAATACATTAGTCACATATGAAGTGCCTACTTCTCTTGTTGTGTTACCTATTGATACATATTCCTCATCAATTGAATCCCACAGCGAAAAATTAAACGTTGCTTCAACATTACAGAAAACCTTACAAGCGATACTGATTGTAATCGTATCTGAATTACTATCAACAACATATACCTTTAGTTTCCTATCATTTTCCTCCTTCAAAATATCAATTTCTTCTAAGTATGTATTAATAGAATCAATAGAATAATTCAATACCGTATCAGCATGAATCTCCGGAATGCTTATGTTATCTTTAATAGCAGCATATATGTTTTGAAAAATTCCATCACTTTTGTTTTCTGACAAATCCACCTCTATTTCATGAATAATAGAATTTAAAGCCTCATTGGTCTGTTTATTTAAAATATCCATTGCTTTTGCTAGGTCATCAATAACTTCAATATTATCTTTATCTTGTGCAAAATCCTTCCAATCATTATCCATGCTAACAGCTAATAAATTCTTATTATTTTCCTTCACCCAATATTGCAATGATAATAGGGCAATAGCATCTGGAAACTCACTCTTTTTATTACCTGATTCTTTAAAAGGAGCAAGATTTTGAAAGTACATATCAATTAAAGATTTTATCTCGCAATATTCCTCCCCCTTAACGAGCTCAATTCCACATTTTCTTATAAATTCTTCTAATATTAATTCGGATATAGACTCAGCCTCATAATTCAATTTAATTAATGACTTGATTTTCTCTATATCATCTATGCAACAATTTAGATAATCAGACGCATCATTTAAAGCTGATTCAATTTTACTTTTTGTCTCTTTTTCCTTCTTATCAAGATGAGATTTGAGCTCGCGATAGACGATATCACTTAAAATTAAATTTATTGGATTATCTTTAAATTGATGTAATTGTGCTAACAATCCTTTATTTAACTTCAATCCATTTTTTATAAAAATTGAGGTATCAATTGTTAATGCAGAGTACCGTTTATTAGTTTCAATCATAAATATTTACTTAACAATAATATATTGGTTTATTATATAACATTTCAGTTAATTCGACGGTTTTGTTGGGTTTATCAATCCAACTCAAGGTTACCCACCCGCCGTCATTCCCGCGTAGGCGGGAATCCAGAGGTTTGACGTCGCTGCAATTTTAAAACATTACTGCAATATCTAAGACTGGATTCCCACCTGCGTGGGAATGACGGCTTTTTGTGTACTGTTCTAACTATTATCTGATAGGTCGTCTGAAAAGGGTATATTGGATTCCCCAATACTACTTCTCCCTTTTCAGACGACCTCTTTCCCTTTAAGCCAAGAAGAACCCGTTATCCGGCAGCTTGCCGCCCAGAAGTTTAGGGTTGAACTGCATTAGGATTTCGTAAAACTTCAAAATCTCGTTCTTCACTTCGCTGCCTTTGGTTACCGTCAGCCGCGCGCCGTCCAAGCCCATGACTAGCGCGGGTTCGGGGGCGGGCAGGTAGTTTTTGCCGATTTTCGCCGCGCTTTGGCGGTTGGCGAGTATCCAGTTGAGCGCGTTTTTCAAATCCTGATGGAAGATGTCGAACTGCGCCTTGTGCGCGTGGAAATATTCTTCGTTGGCGATGATGCCCGCCATCGGAATCAGCGGTTTGGTGTCAAACGCCTGCCCCCATGCTTTCACCAAATCAAAACCGCGCACAACGTTCACGCCCATGGTTTTGCCTTTGAGCATACCCGCGCTCGCCATCGGTTCGGGCAGGATGGCGGCGTGGTAGTCCTTGCTCAAAAACAGCCCCACCGCTTCGGGTGGCGTGGCGGTGTAGGTGATGCCGACTTTGTGCGCGTCGATTTTCAGTTTTTTCAACAAGGCTTGCAGCACGATGTCGGGCATGTCGTTTTTAAACGGCACAAGAATTTTTTTGCCGACCAAATCCTGCGGCGAGGCAATCGCGCTGCCTTTGCAGACCAACTGCGTGATGCCGTTGGTCAAAATATTGACCATGCCGACTTTCTGCCCTTGGTTGCGCAGGTTCACGCCGACATTGCTCGGACTCATCATCACTTTAAATTGCCCGCTCGCCACGCCCGCGCGAAGCTGGTCGGGCGAGCGCCAAACCTTGAGCGACACATCCGCCTGCTTCGCCAGCTTGCCCTGCAACGCCGCTACGGCAATGGTTACGCTGGGCATCGCCGGCGCGCCGTACACGGTAAATTGCTCTTTCCCCGCCGCCAACAGCGAAGGCGAAACCCCTGCCGCAGCCAACGCGGCAGTCATTTTTAAGAAATCACGTCTTTTCAGTTCCATTTTCCAATCTCCATATCGAATCCGTCTGGAATACAAATGCACTTTCGCCCATCTGTACGAATCAGACAACTTTTGATAATAATTCCCATTAATTATGCTATTAAAGGATTTTGAAGTAAAGGAAGGCTGATCCGGTGTCGCCGCGTTATTGCTTTAAACCGCCTGAAGCGAATCTTTCCGGCGTTTGATTTCATATCAATCATGTTTTAATGAATGGGTCGTCTGAAAACCCGGTTTCGCCCCAATACGGACTGATTTTGTGTTTCAGACGACCTTTTTGACATTCCCGCCCCCGCCCGCTATGCTGACGGCTGCCATCACTCATTCTACTTTCCATGAAAACGATTCCCCCGCGCCGCGCTGTTTACGCAGGCAGTTTCGACCCGCCGACGCTCGGTCATCTTTGGATGATAAAAGAAGCGCAGGCGCTTTTTGACGAACTCGTCGTCGCCATCGGCATCAACCCTGAAAAACGCAACACCTACACCATAGACGAACGCCGCGCCATGCTCGAAGCGATTACGGGCGACTTCCCCAACGTCCGCATCTGCGTATTTGAAAACCGCTTCCTTGTCCGCTACGCGCGCGAAATCGGTGCGGGATTTATCGTTCGCGGCATCCGTTCTGCCGCCGACTACGAATACGAACGCTCCATGCGCTATATCAACAGCGACCTTGCGCCCGAAATTTCGACGGTCTTTCTGATGCCGCCGCGCGAAATCGCCGAAGTCTCTTCCACCATGGTCAAAGGCTTGGTCGGTCCCGACGGCTGGCGCGACATGATACGCCGCTACCTGCCCGAAGCCGTGTACGACAAAATCGTGCGGGATCATGATAAAACGGCGAATGACGGCGTATCGCGATAAGGTTCGGAAAACGGAAAAATGTGTTGCCCCGCCTTATCCCAATCTTATCCATCCGCCACTTTGCTGCGTTATTCCGTCTACCGGACTGGTTCGCGACAAGGGGTCGTCTGAAAAACAAAAGCCCTGCCAAACGGCAGGGCTTTGTTGATGACGGGGAAAATCCGCCATCAGATTTGTTTTTTCAGAATTTTGCGCAGGGTTGCCAATTGGCGGCGGCTGACGGGAAGCGGTTTGGGTACGTCCAAGACCTTCGCGCCCCAAATGGCATTGCTCTCGTCTTCCTCTTCATCCAAGCGGATAAGGCAGTCTAAGGTGTGTCGGAACACGATGGCGTTGCGGTGGATGCGGATCACTTTGTCTCCGAGCAGCTCTTCCCAAGAAACCAGCGTTTTGGGCAATTCGTATCGCTGTCCGTCGCCGGTAATCAGGAATACGGTTTTGTGTTCCGCCAATAAATAACGCGCCTGCTGCCATGGGATTTCAATCATCAGATCACGGCTGAAGACGGTGAAATGGGTGAAATCGTCGGCTTTTTCGCGGTATTTTTCGCCGACTCGGTCAAGCGCCGCTTGCAGACGGGTCATTCTGATGGGCTTGAGCAGGTAGTCGGCGGCAGCCAATTCGAAGGCACGCAGGGCGTGTTCTTCATAGGCGGTGGTGAAAATAATTTCGGGCTGGCGTTTGGCACCGCGCTTGATGCGCTCGACAAACTCCAAACCGTTGATTTCAGGCAGGCCGATATCGGCGAATACGATATCTGCTTCATGTATGCTCAACCAATCCAATGCCGGCTGGGCATGGTGGAATACATTAAGCAAGACGACATTGCATTCTTCAAGTAAGACCCGTAAACGCTCTGCTGCCAGCACTTCGTCTTCAACAATAATGGCACTTAACATAATCTTTTTTTCTTTGTTATTTTAAATACGAATGTGAACTTTAAATCAATACACAACGTTCCCGCGTGTTTTCGGTATGTTGAAACATTTTTCTCATACGGTTGCCTCTTTCTGCCGTTTTGGCAGACAGGCCAAACATTCATCTGAAATGAAAGTGGTCTTGAGGTGTTTAGGAATATACCTTAATTCTGTTAACTTTATCCAAAAAACAAGCGATTACTTACAAAAATTAAAAAATTTAAGTAATACCTCAAGTAATTTGTTGCAAATTTACAAATTTACTCCGTGACTATGTCATTAACCGGTATCGCCCGTATCTCCCAATGTAAAACCGCCCACGCCAACAATTCTTCGGGTCGGTCAACCTCGGGCGCGTCGGGAAGATTGAGGTAACGCATCACTTGCCGCAAAAGCGCTTCGCGCCGGTTCAAATCCAAAGCGGGAGCAAGCGTTTGTTTGGACCATTTCTGCCCCTGCGAATTCACCAGCAAAGGCAGGTGCGCATAATGCGGCGTGTTTGCGCCGAGACATTGCTGCAAATAAATCTGACGCGGCGTGGACACCAGCAAATCCTGTCCGCGCACGATATGTGTGATTCCTTGTTCGGCATCGTCCGCGACCACGGCAAGTTGATACGCCCAAAAACCGTCCGCACGCAACAGGACGAAATCGCCGATATCGTGTGCCAGATTTTGGGCGTAATAGCCGACAATCCCATCCTGAAAACCGATTATCCTGTCGGGAACGGCAATCCGCCAAGCAGGCGTTTTCCCATTCGCTTCAGGCCTTTGTGCCGGAACGCGGCAACGCCCGTTATACACAAATCCGTCCGCCCCCGCCGTTGCCGCCGCCTGCCAGTCTTTACGGCTGCAATAACAAGGATATACCAGCCCTTCGCTTTTCAGACGACCCAATGCCTCTTGATACAGCCCGTTCCGTCGGCTTTGGTAGGCGACTTCGCCGTCCCATTCAAAGCCGAACGCTTCCAATGTGCGCAAAATATGCGCGGCGGCGCCCGCCATTTCCCTGGGCGGGTCCAAGTCTTCCATACGCACCAGCCACTTGCCACCGTTGGCGCGCGCATCGGCATAAGAAGCCAAAGCGGTCAGCAGCGAACCTATGTGCAGCAAACCGGTGGGGCTGGGGGCGAAGCGTCCTATATACATGCAAACTCCGTATGGAACTCAAAATGGGCGATATGTCGGCAAAGCCTGAACTGCCAACTGCGGCGCAGCATCAGGCTTTCATGCCGCGTATTTTATCGTAGGGCTTTTGTGAAGGCTCAAATGTTTTTCAATGCAGGCGCAACCCTGCCCATCCCGGCCTTACCGCGTTTCACAAACCAGAAAGACGTTTTAAACAAATAAGGTCGTCTGAAAATGCCTCTTCCGCTTTTTCAGACGACCCCTTCCCTATTCCGCTTACGCTTCCTGCGCGTCCACATCCACCGACCATCTGATTTTGCCGTCGCGGTTTTGCTGCAACACCTGCACCCACAAACTCACGGCGCGGTGTAAATCCTGTCGGGATGTCGATTCGAGGAAGATTTGCGCGCGTTCGCGTTCGGCTAGGCGCACCATCAGCATGGGGGCGGCGCCGAACTGGGAGACGCTTTCGGGCAAAAGCGGGGCGAGGGTTTCTTTGGCGGCGTTGAGAAATTCCATCGCATCGGCAACGCGCGGCGCGTCGGCGCGGATGGCGGTTTGGAAACCGAAGGGCGGCATGGCAAACATTTGCCGTTCGTTCAATTCGTTTTCGGCAAACACGGCGTAGTCCTGCGCTTTGACGGCGGCGAAGACGGGATGTTCGGGCAGCTGGGTCTGTATCAACACCTTGCCGGGTTTGTCGGCGCGTCCCGCCCTGCCGGACACTTGCATCAGCTCGGCGAACAGCCTTTCCGGCGCGCGGAAATCCGCACTGTACAGGCTGCCGTCGGCATTCAACACAATAACGAGGTTGAGCCGCGCGAAATCATGGCCTTTGGCTAGCATCTGCGTGCCGACCAGAATGTCGATTTCGTTGTCGGCGATGCGGCGGTACAAATCCGCCCAGTCGTTTTTGTGCGCGGTGCTATCCCTGTCGACGCGGACGACGGCGGCCTTGGGCAGGAAGGCGCGCAGGGTTTCTTCGACGCGCTGCGTGCCGTGGCCGACGGCGGTCAGGTCTTGGTTGCCGCAGTCGGGGCATTTGAACGGGATGGATTCGCGGTGGTCGCAGTGGTGGCAGCGCAGTTGGCGGGCGCGTTGGTGCAGCACCATTTTGGCGGAGCAGTTCGGACAGCCGAAAGTATGGCCGCAGTCGCCGCAAAACAGCGCGGGCGCAAAACCGCGCCGGTTGAGGTACACCAGCGACATGCCGCCCGCCTCAAAATTCTGTTTCAAAAGCTGCAAGGCTTGCGGCGAGAAGCCGTTGTCGAGTTTCAGACGGCCTACATTAAGTATTTCCACTTGCGGCAGTTGCGCGGCGGTATGGGCGCGCTCGGTCAGTTGCAGCAGGCGGTACGCGCCGCTTTGCGCCTTGTGCCAACTCTCCAAGCTGGGCGTGGCGCTGCCCAATACGACGGGGCAGCCGCTCTGCTTCGCCCGCCACACTGCCAAATCGCGGGCGTGGTAGCGCAATTCGTTGTCTTGTTTGAACGAGCCGTCGTGTTCCTCATCGACCACAATCAGCCCGACATTATCCATCGGCGTGAACACCGCCAGCCGCGTGCCGATGACCAACTTCGCCTGCCCCAACATTGCGCGCAGATAATCCTGCGTGCGCCTGCCTGCCGCCATCTGGCTGTGCAACACGGCAGTCGGCACGTCGGCAAACCGGTTTTCCACCCGCTTCAAAAGCTGCGGCGTGAGGTTGATTTCTGGCAACAGAAACAACACCTGCCGCCCCTGCGCCAACACTTTCGCCATCGCATCGAAATACACTTCGGTCTTGCCGCTGCCGGTGATGCCGTACAGCAGAAACGGTTGAAAACTGCCGAAGGTCGTCTGAATTTCATCGGAAGCCTTCTGTTGGTTGGCGTTGAGCTGAAATTCAGACGACCTTAAAACGGGTTTCGCCGCTTCCGCAGTTTCAATCCAACCCTGCTCCGCCCAATCCTCAATCAATTTCACCGCCTGCGCGTTCACCTGTTTCAACGCCGCCATCGTCATCCCGCCCGACAGCAGCGCGTCCCACAAAGCCGCTTTTTTGTTGAACCTTGCCGGCGGCGGCGTTTGCGCCCTGCCCGCTTCGTTCAGCGCGTAAAACAACGGCGGCTGCGGCATTTCCACCGCGCGCGTTTCCTTCAAACCCTGCGGCAGCGCGGCAAACACCGCCTGCCCCGTCGGATAGTGGTAATAACGCGACGTAAACGAGAGCAAATCACGCCAACTCTCAGGCAGCGGCGGCTCGTCTGAAAAGGCCGTCTGAACACCCAAAATCCGCGCCGTATCCATATCGGGCGCAATATCCGTTTCCCACACAATCCCGACCACGGTCTTGTTGCGGAAAGGCACAAGCACCCGCGCGCCCTGCAGCAGCGGCTCGGAATGGGAATAAGTCAAAAGGCCGTCTGAAAGCGGCACGTTTACAGCGATGCGGTGGTAGATCATACAGGCAGGCAAATCGTTTTTTTGCGTATTTTAACAGCCGAAAGCTATTTTCAGACGATAAATTGAGCCTCAATACAATGCAGGCATGACAGAGGTTTGATACAATGCGGTTTTCTTGACACACGCCTATACTTAAAAATGAAAACCAAATTAATCAAAATCTTAGCCCCCATCGCTCTGATCTCACTGACCGCGTGCGGGCAAACGCCCGTTTCACAGGCAAATGCAGCACCCTCTTCAGCCGCCAAGCCCGCCGCCCCCGTGCAAGGCAAAGTCGGCGAAGCCTTGAAAGCCCGCCTCGAAAAAATTTACGAATCCCAAGGCCTGAAAGTCATCAGCGTCAGCGAAACCCCTGTTCAAGGCATTTATGAAGTCGTCGTCAGCGGCAAACAAATCATTTACACCGATGCCAAAGGCGACTATATGTTCGTCGGCGACCTCATCGACGTCAACACGCGCAAAAGCCTGACCGACGAACGCGCCGCCGATTTGAACAAAATCGACTTCGCCTCCCTGCCTTTGGACAAAGCGATTAAAGAAGTGCGCGGCAACGGCAAGCTGAAAGTCGCCGTCTTCTCCGACCCCGACTGCCCGTACTGCAAACGCTTGGAACACGAGTTTGAAAAAATGACCGACATCACGATTTACAACTTCATGATGCCGATTCCGAGCCTGCACCCCGATGCCGCGCGTAAAGCCGAAATCCTGTGGTGTCAGCCCAACCCGACCCAAGCCTGGACCGACTGGATGCGCAAAGGCCAATTCCCGAGCGGCAAAGCCAATTGCGACAATCCCGTTGCCGAAACTACTTCTTTGGGCGAACAATTCGGCTTCAACGGCACACCTACCCTCGTTTTCCCGAACGGCCGCAGCCAAAGCGGATACAGCCCCATGCCGCACCTCAAAAAAATCATCGAAGACAATCAGAAATAAGATTGGCTTCAAGATACGGCAAAGGTCGTCTGAAAACCGATATACAAGGTTTTCAGACGACCTTTTTCATACCGCCGAAGCAGGCAGGCAAACTGTGTTAAAATCCCAAGCTCTTGAATAAACGGACCAAATATCCCGTCTGCAAATCTGTCCATCCCGTGCGAACCGATTTTCTGAGTCCATCCCAAGCAAGTCGGCGCAGCCGCTTGATACGTTTCACCCTATCCGACGGCAGATTTCAGACAACCTTTAAGACAGCATTATGAAAAAACACCTATACCGCATCACACTCCTCACCATCGCCGCAGCCATCCTCTCCGCCTGCCCGAGCAAACGCATCAAAAACCTCCCCGAAGTCGACACCACCACCGTCAAAGGCCCTGACCGACCGACCGGCACGCCCGACCCCGTCGGTACCACCGTCAGCGGCGGCGGCGCGACCTACACCGTCGTGTCCCACCAAGAACTGCCGCACTGGAGCACCCAACACTTCGTCAAAAGCCTCCAATCCTTCCGCTTAGGCTGCGAGAAACTGAAAAACCGCGCAGGCTGGCAAGATGTCTGCGCCCAAGCCATGCAGACACCCCTCCACCATTTCCAAGCCAAACATTTCTTCGAACGCTATTTCACCCCTTGGCAGGTCAGCAACAACGGCAACCCCGCAGGCACCATCACCGGCTACTACGAACCCGTCCTGCTCGGCGATGACAAAGCCACAAGCAAAGCCCGCTTCCCCATCTACGGCATCCCCAACGACTTCGTTTCCGTTCCCCTGTCCGCCAATTTGAGAGGCAGCAAAGCCACCGTCCGCATCCGCCAAACCGGTGCCAACAGCGGCGTCATCGACAACAGCGGCACACACACCGCCGACCTGTCCCAATTCCCCATTACCGCCCGCAGCACCGCCCTCAAAGGCAGATTTGAAGGCAGCCGCTTCGTTCCTTATTACACCCGCAGCCAAATCAACGGCGGCGCGCTCAACGGCAAAGCCCCCATCCTCGGTTACGCAGAAGATCCCGTCGAACTCTTCTTCATGCACATCCAAGGTTCAGGTCGTCTGAAAACCCCGTCCGGCAAATACATCCGCGTCGGATTCGCCGACAAAAACGAACATCCCTACGTCTCCATCGGACGCTACATGGCAGACAAAGGCTACCTCCCCCTCGCACAAACCAGCATGCAGGGCATCAAAGCCTACATGAAGCAAAACCCCGGCCGCCTCGCCGAAGTCTTGGGACAAAACCCCAGCTACGTCTTCTTCCGCGAACTGACCGGCAGCAGCGAAGCCGGACCGGTCGGCGCATTGGGCACCCCGCTCTTGGGTGAATACGCGGGCGCCATCGACCGCCACTACATCACCCTAGGCGCGCCGCTGTTTGTCGCCACCGCCCATCCGACCACCAAAAAAGCCCTCAACCGCCTCATCATGGCGCAAGACACCGGCAGCGCCATCAAAGGCGCCGTCCGCGTGGACTACTTCTGGGGCTACGGCGACGAAGCAGGCGAGGTTGCCGGCAAAATGAAAACCACAGGCTACGTCTGGCAACTCCTGCCCAACGGCATGAAACCCAGTTATCAGCCTTAACATCGGCTAAAAAGTCAAAAGGTCGTCTGAAAACCGTTTTTCAGACGACCTTTTTCATATCCAAACCATCCATGCCCGCTCTTATAGTGGATTAACTTTAAATCAGGACAAGGCGACGAAGCCGCAGGCAGTACAGATAGTACGGAACCGATTCACTTGGTGCTTCAGCACCTTAGAGAATCG
>CALDNV010000217.1:0-11574 GCA_937914605.1 uncultured Neisseria sp. | reverse complement strand
CAAGTGAATCGGTTCCGTACTATCTGTACTGTCTGCGGCTTCGTCGCCTTGTCCTAATTTAAATTTAATCCACTATAAGTTTGGATTTCTATGCGCGTGTACAGTTAAATCATTAATAAAATAATGCGTTGTGTTAGAATCTTGTCGAGTTGTTAATACAGGTTTGGAAGTGCTCCGTGCCGTCGGCAAGCCATTTGAGCAATGCGGCTCCATACTTTCAGACGACCCCAAATACCGAATTTCAAATATCTATGTCCGTCAACCATTACGAAAATTTCCCCGTCGGCTCGCTTGTCATGCCCCGCCGCCTACGCAAACCTACTCATGCCGTTTACGCTTTTGCGCGCACTGCGGACGACCTCGCTGATGAAGGCAATGCCGAAGCCGATGAACGCTTGCGCGCTTTGGATGAACTCAAATCCGAACTTGACCGCATACAGCGCGGCGAAACGCCGTTGACTCCGCTAATGCAACGTTTGCAGCATGAAGCCATCGCGCCTTTCAAGCTGCCGCTGCAACCGTTTTACGAACTTTTATCTGCATTCAGTCAAGATGTTGTCAAAACCCGATATCAGGATTTTGGCGACCTGATTGACTACTGCCGCCGTTCCGCCAATCCGGTCGGGCGCATTATGCTGCACCTGTACGGACAAACCGACGAAGTCAGCATCGCCCAAAGCGACGGCATCTGCACCGCGTTGCAACTCATCAACTTTTGGCAGGACGTTGCCGTCGATTGGCAGAAAGGCCGCGTCTATATCCCGCAGGACGACTTGCAAAAATTTAACGTCAGCGAAACGCAAATTGCCGAAGGCAAAGCGGATTTTGCGTTCCAAAGACTGATGGCGTATGAGTGCAACCGCGCGTTCCAAATGCTCAAGGGCGGCTCGCCCTTGGGTAAAACGCTGAAAGGCCGCTTGGGATTTGAATTGCGGATGATTATTGTCGGCGGACAACTGATTTTGCAGAAACTGGACGGCAGCAAATACGATGTATTTACGCAACGTCCTGTTTTGGATAAAAAAGATTGGCTGATTATTCTGAAACGGGCATTCTTGAAGAAATAAACCGACCGGCGCAAAAGGTCGTCTGAAAACGCAGCTTGAAGGCTCAAGGCTGTTTTCAGACGACCTTTTTCATGACTGCCCGCTGCACCCCGAATATCGATACCAACACCAACGCAAATCCCGCCAGCGACTTCCCGTCCATCCCTTGCCCTAAAAACAGCCAGCCCAAGATAAATGCCGAGACAGGGCTGAGCAATCCCAGCGACGAAACCGCAGCAGGCGAAAGTTTGGCGATTCCTCTGAAAAACAACACATAAGCCAATACGGCACCAAACAGGCACAAATACAGATAGCCGCCGATATTGGCGGGGCTTAAAGATTCGAGCCGCGGTTCGGTAAGCAGGGCGGCGGGCAGTAAAAACAAGCCGCCGATGAAAAGCTGCCAGCCGGTAAACGCCAACACGGGTAGCGAAGTGCGGCGGTGTTTCGACAAATACACGCCCAACGCCATCGCCGCCGCGCCCGCCAATGCCGCTAAAATGCCCGTCCCGTCATAGCGCGCCTGCGGCGACAAAACCAAAAGCGCAATCCCCAAAACCCCTGCCGCCGACCAAGCCCAAGCCGCTTTAGGCGGCATGGTTTTGCCGATTAACCAAGTGAACACCAGCACCATCAGCGTCTGCGTCGAACTCAAAACCGCCGCCAGTCCGCCCGGCAAGCGATACGCCGCCACAAACAACATGGCCTGAAAAAAGCCGATGTTCAAAAAACCGAGCAAGACAACAGTCGCCCATTCATCGCGTTTGGGGATACGCCGCGTCCACGCCAACAGCAAAAACCCGGCGGGTAAAACACGGATAAGCGCGGCGGTGAACGGTCGGTCCGGCGGCAGGAATTCGGTGGTCACGAGATAGGTGCTGCCCCAAATCAACGGGGCGAGTGCGGTGGTCAGGATGGTGGCGGTACGGCTGGGCATTTTGATTCTCGTAGGAATGCAGCTTTTTCAGATTGACTATACAGTAGGTCGTCTGAAAAAAGGGAATGGGGTGTGATGGGGCAATATCAGCCTGCACTTTGGTTTTGAATGTGCAGACTGCTTTTTATATTTTAGGTAGCCCCTGTTGTTGTTTGATCGATTTCAGATTATCTTGCCAGACTAAACCAGCCCTGCCTTCTCCAATCCCATCAAACCGTCCATGCTGCCTGCCGGGGTGGCAAAAGCCACATTCAGGCGGTTCCAAACGTTGATGGTGTTGATGACGTGGGTCAACGCCACCAGTTCTTCTTCATCAAAATGGGCGCGTACCGCTGCGTAGTCCGCATCACGGATACCCCGTTCGGAGATGCGGGTCAGGCTTTCCGCCCATTGCAGCGCGGCCCGTTCTTTTTCGGTAAATAGGGTGGATTCGTGCCAAACGGCCAAATGGTGCAGGCGCAGTTCGCGCTCGCCGTGCAGCTTGGCTTCTTTAACGTGCATATCGACACAAAAAATGCAGCCGTTGATTTGTGAAACACGCAGTTTCACCAAATCTTTCAGGGTGCTATCCAGCGTGAGGCTGGCTTCCAAGGCCAGCAGTGCCTTATAGCTGTCAAGGGCATATTGGGAATAGTGCAAGCGCATAAGTCCTCCAAATAAATGAATAAGCGGGTGGGAAATTTGGCCTATCGGAAACCTTCTTCATTCAAGTGCAGGCTGCCATCGGTCAAGACTTTTGATTTTACCAACTGGGGAATGTCTGTGTTGCTGATTTTCAGGCGTTTATTCAATCCAATCAACCACATCGTCTACTGCCTGCCGCGTTTTGGCGCGCTTGGGCTCGCCTGCGCGATAGCCGAACGCCGCCATGACGCTGACACGGTATTCGTCAAGATTGATGAAGCCTTTGCCGGACAGCAACTTTTCCACATTTTTCTTTTGAAAGCCCTCAATCGGCGTGGAATCCACACCAATCAAAGCAGCGGCAGTCATCATATTTGCCAACGCGATATAGGTTTGCTTGGCTGCCCAATCGTTAAACGAGCGCGGATTATCGGCAATGGCAAAATCGGTTTCGGCAAACTGCTTGAAAAATTTTTGCATCATTCCAACGGTTTCAGGCGGCATTCCATGCGCGCCACCCCAGATTTTTTCTTGATAATCCGCCTGCATGGCAGCCTGCGTGCGCGCCAACAAAATCACAAAATGGCTGCAATCCATGATTTTTTCCGCCGCGCCCCATGCGATGCCGCGCAACTCTTCGCGCAGAGTACGGTTCTGCACCACCAAAAACCGCCAAGGTTCCAGCCCGAACGAGCTGGGCGACATGCGTGCGGTTTCCAGAATATAAGCAAAATCATCGGCAGGGATTTTCTTCGCCGCATCATAACTTTTGCAGGCGTGGCGGAAACGGAAGGCGTTTAAAACGGCTTGTTTATCGGCAAACATGGTTTTCTCCAGCAAAATTATCTTGACTTCAAGCTAAATATAACTAGAGATTAGCTTGAAGTCAAGATAAAATAATCGCCATTGAAAACCAAACGGGGCATTCTATGACCGAACACCTTGATGCTGCGGCCCGCGCAGTTGCCCAATGGAAGCAGGAACTACCAGAATTGGAAGCAGAGAACATGTTGTTAATAGGTCGTCTGAAACGCGCCGCTGCTTTAATCGCGCGCGAATTGGAAAAAGTTTACGGAGAATACGGTTTAACCGAAGGCTCGTTCGATGTGCTGGCCACTTTGCGCCGCTGCGGCGCGCCTTATACGCTGACCCCGACCGAGCTGTTTTCAGCGCTGATGGTAACGTCCGGCACCATGACCACGCGCCTGAAAAATCTGGAAAACCAAGGCTTAATCGACCGCCTGCCCAACCCAGACGATGCCCGCAGCCTGCTGGTCCGCCTGACAGATAAAGGCAAAGAATTGATTGAAAAAGCCGTGTTCCCGCATGTGGAAAACGAAAAGCGGCTGCTGGAAAAGCTGGATGCGGACACCCGCACGCAACTCGAACAAGGATTGGCGGCATGGCTGAGGGCTTTGGAGACGTGAAGGCCGTCTGAAAACATAAAAAGCAGCCGGCGCTTTGATTTTTAAAGGTGCAGGCTGCTTTTTTGTTCCTATTGCGTCATGACGGTATTGCAACACCTATTCACAAAAAAACACAGTTTGATTGTAACGTTTCAAACATTTCCCCTATAATCCGCCTGTTTTCAATTTTCACATGCAAAGAAAGGAGCAGCCATGACACGCAACACTTCAATCCGCTCAATCACATTCTTTGCAGCCCAAGCGTCGGTCTGATTTTCGGACAACGCGTTCCCGCATTTCCCATATCGCCCGCTTCGGGCTGCTTTCCCATCAATCGGACAGATGTCGTCTGAAAACGTCAGACGGCAGTCGGTATATTTTCAAACCGGGCATCTTTTTTGTTTTGTCGGTTTGGACTCGTTTTGCCATCTGTCCGTTTTAAAGAAAGCATACACATGGGCAATTATCAAAATCCCCATCATATTCACATCATCGCTGATTCGGAAACCTGGATTGAAGGCAACGCCGTCGCTCAACTCGAAACCACCGCCAAGCTGCCGCATATGCTGCGCGTAGCCGGCATGCCCGATTTGCACGCGGGGCGCGGTTATCCCGTCGGTGCGGCGTTTTTCAGCGAACACCATTTTTACCCCGCGCTCATCGGCAACGACATCGGCTGCGGCATGGCGTTTTGCCAAACGGATTTGTCCGCCGCCAAGCTCAAACCGACCAAACTCGCCAAGCAGCTTGGTAACATCGATACGCCTTTGAGCCAAGACGAACAAGAAGCCTTGCTCGGAGAATCCGCATCCGATTATCCGTTTTCAGACGATCTCGCAATCGGCACCATTGGCGGTGGCAATCATTTTGCCGAATTGCAAACCGTTGAAACCGTTTACCGCGACGATTTGCTTCCCGCTGCCTTTGATTCAAACCGTTTGCAATTGTTGGTACACAGCGGTTCGCGCGGACTGGGTCAGCAAATTTTGCAACGCCACATCGAAGCCTACGGCCATCGAGGTTTGGCGGAAGGCAGCGAGGCTGCGGTGGACTATCTTGCCGAACATCAGGCAGCCCTTGAGTTCGCCCGTTTAAACCGCCGTCTGATTGCCGCCAGAATGCTCGACCGCTGGCGCACGGAAGGCGATTGCCTGCTCGACGTACATCACAATTTCCTCGAACAAACTGAAATCGCGGGACAAACCGGCTGGCTGCATCGCAAAGGCGCAACGCCCGCCGATAAAGGTCTGGTGATGATACCAGGCTCGCGTGGCGATTACAGCTATCTGGTTCTGCCGAGCCAAGATTGTCAGATTTCGCTGAACACATTGGCACACGGCGCAGGACGGAAATGGCAGCGCGGCGAATGTAAAGGACGCCTGTCGCACAAATATTCCGCCGACAGCCTGCGCCAAACCGCATTCGGCAGCGTGGTCGTTTGTCAGGATAAGGCTTTGATTTTTGAAGAAGCTCCGCAGGCTTATAAAGACATAGACAGCGTCATTTCAGCCATGAAAAACGCAGGTCTGATTGAATTGGTCGCCCGCTTCAAACCTGTTTTGACTTACAAAACCAGCGGCGGATGCGGAGGTGAGGCATGAAAATCATCAGTAAATTTAAAGATTTCTACGACCACAAAGTGGCGAAATACGGTGTCGACCCTGTATTGGTGTTTGACCGCCGCTTGCCGTCTGGTGCTGAAATCCTACACAGCCTGCCCAAGCCACCTGCCGAGTGGGAAAAGGAATACGGTGCGTGCGCCGTGGTGTCGGAACTGTATATCGGCAACCTGCGTGTATACCTGTTTGCCACGAATGATAAAGTGTATACGTCTTACGATGTCGAACAAATTTTAAGCAAAAAAATTGGGCGTTATTTCTGTCGGTCAATCCGTTTTCAAGATGGTGCGGAATACGTTTTGCCGCAATACGGCAATTACTACTGGGCTTGGCATGACGAGATCCAAAATGCCGATTTTCAAGCCGTCTGCAGAGAACGGAGCAACGTAATATTGAAAACCTATCGGAATGTGCCGCTGCTGCTCGTGTATTACGCCGACCCAAACCGTCCAAGCAAATCGGACAGCAGTCAGGACTTTGCCGCCAACCCGCAACTTTCCGCACTCGGCATCTACATCGATCCCGATATTGTGTGGCAGAACATTTGCGAATACCTGTCGCAGCTTAAAAGTGAGGCGGAAATCAGCCCGAGCGTGCCCGATAAAGCCAAAATCGGCAACAAGGGATTTGACGAAAAATATTCCTTCCGCCCAAAAATGAAAGGAAATAAACCATGATTTATCTGCAAATTTCCACCGCCCAAGGGCCTGCCGAATGCCGCATCTTTGCCCGTTTTGTATTGGGCAGGCTGCTTGCCGAGGCGAAGGCGGAAGGTGTTGAGACGGAAATCATCTCCGAAACCGCCGATAAGCACGGCATGATGTCGGCGGTGCTTAAATTGGACGGCAAACATGCCGAAACTCTGGCACAGCATTGGCAAGGGTCGCTCCAATGGATATGCGCCAGCCCCGTCCGTCCGAAACATCCGCGCAAAAACTGGTATATCGGTGTTTTCCGCATGCCCGATATGCCTGAAATGCTGTCTGAAAGCGAAATTGAGTTTCAAACCTGCCGTTCGGGCGGCAAAGGCGGGCAGCACGTCAATAAAACTGAAAGTGCCGTCCGTGCCACTCATAAAGCAAGCGGTATTTCCGTGCGCGTCGAAAGCGAACGCAGTCAGCATGCCAACAAAAAATTGGCTTTGATCCTGCTGGCGCAAAAGTTGGCGGAACATCATGCCGGACAGGCTAACGATTACGCCCGCGCACAGCACAGCCGGCTTTATCAGGTGGAACGCGGCAACCCGAAACGGACGTTTGTTGGAACGGAGTTTAAGGAGAAGCCGGATGCTAAATCTTGAGTTGAGACAGCCACTTTGGCAATGTCGTCATCCCCCGTGTTTTTAATATACGGGAAAAGGTCGTCTGAAAACCTGAATTTGGGTTTTCAGACGACCTTTTATCTGGTTATCAACACCCGGTCAATAAGAATCCGGAATGTGTTTGAAATACAGCATGACCAGATACCAAAACAGCGTCGCTGTAGCTGCACCAAGCAGCACCCATGCGCTGATTTTGGCGACATCGCGCAGGGCGCGTTTTTGCTTGCGGCTGAAGAGGCGGTTGATAATCAGCGCGGCAAGTGCGAAAAAGAAAAAAATACGGAAAAGTCTGCCTATCATATCGGGAAGCGGGGGAGGTCGTCTGAAAAAGTATGGTTCGGGCGCGGCGGCATGGGGACGGATGTTTCAGCGCGTCGGGCTGCTTGTCCGCCCGTGTCAAAAAGTCATGCCGTTTGCTATATAATAACGCTTTTCGCCGCATTTGTTGGAACAGGATATGAGTCAAAGTGCCTCGGTGGGCATTGTAACGCCCCAAAAAATTCCGTTTGAGATGCCGCTGGTTTTGGAAAACGGTAAAACTTTGCCGCGTTTCGATCTGATGATTGAAACCTACGGCGAGCTGAATGCCGAAAAAAACAATGCGGTTTTAATCTGCCATGCGCTGTCGGGCAACCATCATGTTGCGGGCAGGCATTCGGCGGAGGATAAATATGCGGGCTGGTGGGACAATATGGTCGGTCCCGGCAAACCGATTGATACGGAACGTTTTTTCGTGGTCGGTTTGAACAATCTGGGCGGCTGCGACGGCAGCAGCGGGCCTTTGTCGATCAATCCTGAAACGGGCAGGGAATACGGTGCGGATTTTCCGGTGGTTACGGTGAAGGACTGGGTAAAATCCCAAGCCGCGCTTGCCGACTATCTCGGCATCGAACAATGGGCGGCGATTGTCGGCGGCAGCTTGGGCGGCATGCAGGCTTTGCAGTGGACGATTTCCTATCCCGAGCGCGTGCGCCATGCCTTAGTGATTGCATCTGCGCCGAAACTGTCCACGCAAAATATCGCGTTCAACGATGTAGCACGTCAGGCGATTTTAACTGACCCCGATTTCAACGAAGGACATTACCGCAGCCGCAATACCGTTCCCGCACGCGGCTTACGGATTGCCCGTATGATGGGGCACATTACGTATCTTGCCGAAGACGGTTTGGGCAAAAAATTCGGACGCGATTTGCGTTCAAACGGCTATCAATACGGCTTTGGCGTTGAATTTGAAGTGGAATCCTATCTTCGCTATCAGGGCGACAAATTCGTCGGGCGGTTTGATGCCAACACTTACCTGCTCATGACCAAGGCTTTGGACTATTTCGATCCGGCGGCGGATTTCGGCGACAGCCTGACCCGCGCCCTGCAAAATGTAAAAGCGAAATTTTTTGTCGCCAGCTTCAGCACCGACTGGCGTTTCTCGCCCGCGCGTTCCAAAGAGCTGGTCAAAGCGCTGATTGCCGCGCACAAGCCGGTGCAGTATATCGAAGTCAAATCCAACCACGGCCATGACGCCTTTTTGATGGAAGACGAGGCCTATATGCGCGCCGTAGCGGTTTATATGAACAATGTTGACAAGGATTGCCGATCATGAATTTGCGCGACGATTTGCAGTTGATTTACGACTGGATTCCCGAAGGCAGCCGCGTCTTGGACTTGGGCTGCGGCGACGGCGAATTGCTGGCGGCTTTGGTGGAACACAAAAAATGCAGCGGCTACGGCATCGAAATCGACACCGACAGCGTCATCGCCGCCATGTCGCGCGGCGTGAACGTCATCCAAGCCGATTTGGAGCAGGGTTTGGCAGAATTTGGCGATCAGACATTTGACGTTATCGTCTTGAGCCAAACCATCCAAGCCATGCAGAATACCGAGAAAATCCTGCGCTGCCTCATGCGCGTGGCGAAACAGGCGATTGTCAGCTTCCCGAATTTCGGCTACTGGCGCAACCGCTTCCAAATCGCCATCGGCGGTCATATGCCGGTTTCCGAGCGCATGCCCTACCATTGGTACGACACGCCGAATATCCATTGGTGTACGCTCAAAGACTTTGATTTATTGTGCGCCAAAAACAAAATCCGCGTCCTCGAGCGCGCGGTCATGACGGGCAACAAACAGGTCAAACATTTCCCCAACCTGTTGGGCAGCTTGGCGTTTTACCGCGTCGGGTAAGATGGGTTGAGCACCTTGTTGGCAATAACAAGGTTCTTGAGTTGTACTAACAGGAGGTCGTCTGAAAAATGAAGTGGCAGATTTTCAGACGACCTCTTTATGTTGAAAATAAAATAATGAAAAACGAAACGTCATCACTTCTCTTATGGCTTACCGTAATCATGCTGACCGCGTGTTCTCCGAGCAAAGAAGATAAAACAAAAGAAGTCGGCGCATCCGCTGTTCCATCCTCCACGTCATCTGCTTCTTCCCAACCCGATTTGAATCCAATCGCGTCCAACTCTAATAGCGTCAAGCAAGTAGAAGGCGCACCTTCTTCAAATTGCACCAACCTGCATCAGATTGGCGGCATTGATGATTTTGTCCGTCAGATTGCCGAAAATATCGATTCCAGTTGTTTGTTTGAACGCAGCCCTAAAGAATTAGCGGCGATTTGGGGCATTCCTGGCGGAGACAATCCGCTGGAGCCCGAATGATCCTAAAAACGTTGATAAAGTGATAGAGGCTATTGATCAGATGGGAAAAGGGGAGCGGAGCTATAATCAGCAGGCGGTAGAACCGGTGGTACAAGAAATGAAAGCACTCAGGCAGCGTGATACTTTGGTTTTATCAACAGGCAAACAGACAAGCCAAGGCTCGAATCAGCCACTGAGGGTAACGCACAATTTCGACATAGAAGGAACGCCGGAATATCTTAAGAAACACGGCGGCGGGTTTGGCGGCAGTTTTCAAAACATCAGCCAGTTGCCCGAATATTTGAAATCGCGTGGGAAGATTTTTGAGGCGCAAAGGGTATTCCGCCTTTTCAACCGCGACCGCAGCCCTGATAAACCTTATCTGGAAATTGTGTTTGACGAAAGTGGAAAAATCGTTTCGATTACCGTATATGAGAATGTTTCCAATCCGGCAAGCGAGATTCATTTGATGTAATGGGTTTGGAACACAAACGGAGAGGGTAGGAATCTAAAATCATCGAGCGTTCGTTGAGCATTTGATGCGATAGCAGTTTGAATCGAAAAGGTCGTCTGAAACCTGGATCGGGTTTCAGACGACCTTTTGTTGATGTGTTCGAGCTTAACCAAATGCTTAACGGCTGTCTTTCCATTGGTAATATTTCGAGCCGAGGAAGGAGCCGAGTTTGCGCAGGAAAGGTTGGGTAATGATGCTGGGGTGTTTGAGTTTTTCAAACGGTTTCAGACGACCATCGTCGCCCATGATGGCTTCGGCGATGGCAAGGCCTGCTATGCCGGTAATTGCCATGCCGTGTCCCGAGTAGCCTTGGGCATAGTAAACATTGGGCGCGAGCCTGCCGAAGTGGGGGGCGAGGTTGGCGGTGATGTCGCATTCGCCGCCCCATGAATGTTCGATTTTGACATCAGCAAGCTGGGGGAAGACTTTGAGCATGTCTTGGCGGACAAGCTCGGTCATGCGGTCGGGATCGTCGATGAATTCGTTGTCTTTGCCGCCGAAGAGCAGGCGGCCGTCCGCGCTAAGGCGGTAGTAGTCGAGGACGTGGCGGTTGTCGCAGACAGCCATGTTGTTGCGGATGAGTTCTTTGGCGCGTTCGCCCAGCGGTTCGGTGGCGATGATGAAGGTGCTGACGGCGATGGCTTTTTTTTCCAACGGCTTGAATTTTTGATGCAAACCGGCGTAGGTGTTGACGGCATACACGAGGTTTTGGCATTCGATGCTGCCGTCCGGGGTATGGACGAGCCAGCCGCCTTGATGGGGTTTGATACGGGTCATCGGGGACTGTTCGAAAATCTGCGCGCCTGCTTCTGCGGCGGCGCGGGCGATGCCCAGGGTGTAGTTGAGCGGATGGAGGTGGCCGGAATGGGGGTCGAACTGTGCGCCCAAGTACATATCGCTGGCAAGTTGTTGCTTGAGCGTGGCTTTATCCCAGAGTTGGTAATGGGTAGCGCCGTAATGTTGTCGGGCGTGTTCATGCCATTGTTGCAATTCTTCCCAATGCTGCGGGCGGATGGCGACGGTAGCATAGCCGCGCTGCCAGTCGCAGGAGATTTGATGTTTTTTAACTCGTTCGTCAACGAGTTCAACGGCTTGCAGGGATTGCTGCCAAAACCAGCGGGCTTGTTCCAAGCCGACTTGTTTTTCGATTTCTTCCATACCGCAGGCGTAATCGCTGATGACTTGCCCGCCGCTGCGCCCTGATGCGCCGAAGCCGATACGGGCGGCTTCGAGTACGGTAACTTTGCGTCCGTTTTCGGCAAGGGGAAGGGCGGTGCAAAGTCCTGTCAATCCTCCGCCGATGACGCAGGTTTCGGTTTTCAGACGACCTTCAAGCTTGGGATAAGCGGCGTGGGGATTGATGGTGCTGAAATAATAGGAGGGAAGGTATTCTTTGAAATTGGGATGAATCATAGGGTAATGCTTTGTGTGGTTTCAGACGACCTTTGGAGGGTATAGTGGATTAACTTTAAACCAG